>NZ_JBEPWD010000015.1:0-30131 GCF_041642575.1 Salegentibacter sp.
GGAGTTTTAAGCGTACTTTTTTCTGAAAGAATTCCGGTATCACCAATGTCATATCTTATCATTGGGTGGGCCAGATTATAAAGCGAAGTGATTACCACTCGTCCCTCCTGTCCATTTGGTACCGGTTTGTTGTTTTCATCGAGAATCTCTACATACAGATCTTCAGAATTCACTATCCAGTTCCTTTCAGTATCCTCAAAAGCGATTAAACCTACCTCGCTGGCGCCGTATTCATTAACAACCGGTACACCCAATGTTTTTTCCATAAGCTCCCTGTCTTTTTCAAAGAGACGTTCCGAGGTTACTATGCAGAGCTTTAGAGTTGGACAAACGGTTTTCAACCGGATTTCCTTGCTTTCAAGGAATTTAGCAAAAAGCAGAATGGCACTGGTATATCCGTTTATGTAGTCAAAATTTGACTTTTGAAAGCGCTCAAGAAAAATCTCCATCTTCCTGTCGCTGAGGTCAAAGATATTGAAACGCCTCCTTAAGCTGATCCTGTCTTTAAAGCGCTCCTGAAGATTTCCGTATATATCCAAAGGTATACCATAAAAACGGGCCTGTAAGCTCCTGTTAAGGTCTATTCCATGCCATTGATACCTCTCGTGGAACCCTGCCCAGCTAAGCGCATGGCAGAACCTGTCCTTGGCAAAAATAAAAGGCTCACCGCTGCTGCCAGAGGTTTTCCCTATGTAAATATTGTGTTTTGTGAATTTTTTGCTAAGTCTGTGTTTTAGTTTTTGCTGAAGTTCAGCCTTTTGAAGGACAGGTACTTCCTCCCACTTTTCAAACGTTTCTTTTGTACAAAATTCCCGGTAAAATGGATTATTCTTTAAATGAAAGTCAAGAATCTCGAATTTCTTGCGCTCTAGATAATCTTGATAATAGTCTTCAGGGATCTCACGGATCTTTCCCAAAAGTTTTTGTGCCCGGTTTATTGGGAATTTATTTAATTGTAGGGACAGCTTAAACCAGTTCAAGGACAAATTGCGTTTTTATTCGAAATAAATTGGTGCTTCAATTTACAAACAATTATTTTTGGGACAACATTTAAAAGACTTTCAGAATGAAAATTTTAATCCTTGGCTCCGGAGGCCGTGAACACACTTTTGCATGGAAAGTTGCCCAGAGCAAAAAATGCACTAAACTTTTTGTGGCACCGGGCAACGCAGGAACCGCTCAACTTGCTGAAAATGTAGACTTAAAGCTAAGCGATTTTGAAGGTATTAAGGATTTTGTACTGAAAGAAACGGTTGAGATGGTCATCGTAGGGCCTGAAGACCCTCTTGTGCAAGGAATAAGCGATTTTTTTACTGAGGATCCAGAATTGAATTCGGTGAAAGTAATTGGACCTTCCAAACGCGGTGCTCTCCTTGAAGGAAGTAAAGAACGAGCCAAGGAATTTATGGCTATGCACAACATTCCTACTGCAGCTTATGAAAGTTTTACTGTTGAAAGTTTAGAGGCCGGTAAAAAATTCCTGGAAACTCTAAACCCACCCTATGTTCTTAAAGCCGATGGACTTGCTGCCGGGAAGGGAGTTTTAATCCTTGATAGCTTGGATGAAGCCAAGGCCGAACTCGAAAGTATGCTTTCTGATAAGAAATTTGGAGAGGCCAGTGCTAAAGTGGTAATTGAGGAATTTCTCGATGGGATTGAACTTAGCGTCTTTGTGCTTACTGACGGTAATAATTATAAGATTCTCCCAACAGCCAAAGATTATAAACGAATTGGAGAAGGAGATACCGGTCTTAATACCGGGGGAATGGGAGCGATTTCACCTGTGCCTTTTGCCGATGAAGAGTTGATGAATAAAATTGAAGAGCGTATTGTAAAACCTACCGTAAACGGATTACGGGAAGAAGAAATAGACTACAAAGGTTTCATCTTTATTGGTTTAATTAAAGTTGGTGATGAACCATATGTTATAGAATATAATGTTCGAATGGGCGACCCCGAAACTGAAGTTGTCCTTCCCAGAATAAAATCTGATTTGGTGGAATTGTTGGAAAAGGTTTCTGAAGGAAAATTGAACGAAGCTACTCTGGAAATTGAAAAGCAGGCTGCTACTACTGTGATGCTGGTTTCAGGAGGTTATCCAGAGGCCTATGAAAAAGGCAAAGAGATAAACGGGTTTGATGATGTTAAGGATAGCATTATTTTTCACGCAGGAACTAAGCATGAAGGTGAAAGAATTGTAACCAGTGGAGGAAGAGTAATAGCTATTACTTCGTTTGGAACCGATTACAAACAGGCACTAAAAAAATCTTATCAAAATGCAGAGAAACTACATTTTGATAAGATGTATTATAGAAAGGATCTTGGTTTTGACCTAGCCTAAGAACGAGTGTGCCGAAGGATCACGGTTTTCTTCGTTGTTATCGTTGAATTTTTTCAGCTGATTCATCCAAAAGAAAAAAGCTGCTAGTCCAACCAGGACAAAAATAAAATTAATGGCGTTGGCTGCCCACCAGGAGCTTAACTCCAGTTCACGAAGTGCGTCTAATGGTAAAAACAACACCTCTTCAAAAATATAGGCGATTCCTTCAAAAAAATCTCTCATCTAAGTAATTTTTATGGCGCTTTGCTGTTTATTTAGCAAGACCTATTATTAACCGGCCATCTGGGCCCTCAAATAATAACTTTGTTATATTTTAGTTTACAAAAATAGAAAAAACAGCAATGCTAACAAGCTTTTTTGGTAAATCAAAACCTCTTAATGGAATAGGGGTGGCAATATTTATGTTGCTTTTTTATGTGTTTGCCAATTTCAGGGAATGGTTTCTGGATTTTAATTTGCTGATATTTTTTGAAAAACTCTTTGTTTTACTGGCATTTTTGCTTAGCGTCTATGTTCTGAACTTTATTGCCAAGAAAAATGAACTCACCCGCAGAAGTGCCTATAAGATCCTTCTTTTCGCTGTTTTTACCACTTCCTTTTTTGCGCTGCTCTCTAATACCCAGGTTATTTTTGCTAATCTTTGTGTCTTATTCGCCTTTAGGCGTATCCTGAGTTTGCGTTCCAAAAAGATTATGCAAAAAAAAGTGTTTGATGCCACCTTTTGGATCTGTATCGCCTCGATCTTTTATTTCTGGTCTATTTTATTTCTTATTGTTGTTTACGCCGGAATACTATTTTACCTTCCCAAATTCAAGAACTGGTTGATTCCCCTGGTTGCTTTTCTTGCGGTATACCTACTTAATCTTAGCTTTCACTTGGTAGTCTATGATAATATTTATGGATTTATTCAATGGTATGAACCGGTAAATTTCGATTTCAGCAGTTATCAGGAGTTGTCTTTGCTCATTCCCTTAAGTCTAATATTGGCAGTTCTCATCTGGACATTTGGTAATTTCTTTAGACTGATTCAAAAAGCAAGTATTAGTTTAAGACCTTCTTTAAACCTGGTTTTGTTTAGCCTGATTGCCTCCATTGCTATAGCCGTGTTTTCTCCTACCAAAGACGGAAGCGAGCTCATCTTCTTTTTTGTTCCTCTGAGTATTATCGCTTCAACATGGTTCGAACGAAAAAAAGATAAGATATTCAAAGAGATCTTACTGGCGATCTTAATTTTAATGCCGCTGGCGGTTCCTTTTCTTAGATAAAGAGAATAGGGGTTCTTAGGACAAGCGGGCTTATGCTTTAGAACTATTTTAAAATATGGTACCTTTGTGAGACAAAAAAAGAGGCCAGATTAGCCTTTAAATATTTATATAATTCAGAAAAAAATAGATTATGTTTTCAGATAAAGCGAATAAAATATTTCAGAAAGTAATAGAAAAATACCACGAAAAAGACACTGTAGACCAGCCATTTTCGAATCCATACGATACGGAAAAGAATCTAATAGAGCATTTGCTATACAAAAAATGCTGGATAGACACCGTACAGTGGCATTATGAAGATATAATTAGAGATAAAAATATAGACCCTGTAGATGCACTTGCCCTTAAAAGACAAATAGATGCTTCCAACCAGGACCGTACGGATACAGTTGAATATATTGATAGTTATTTTCTGGAAAAATTCAAGGATGTAGAACCAAAAGAGAATGCCACTATTAATTCTGAAAGTCCTGCCTGGGCGATAGATCGTTTATCTATCCTTGCCTTGAAAATCTACCACATGAATGAGGAAGCCAACCGGGAAGATGCCTCGCAGGAGCATCAGTTAAAATGCGATGCGAAATTGAAGGTTTTACTGGAACAGAGAGTAGATCTCTCTACAGCGATCAATCAGCTTCTGGAAGATATTGCAAATGGCGTTAAGTATATGAAGGTATACAGGCAGATGAAGATGTATAATGACGATGAGCTAAACCCTGTTTTACGGGGAAAATAATCAGTATTTAGATTTGAGAAAAGCCATATTTCATATTTGAAAAAGTTTTGAAAATATGGCTTTTTTTTCGGAAAATGAAACCGGAAATATGAGCGTAACCAAAACAACCAATAAAGCCCCGGCATCTCAAGATAAGAGCGCCCATATTCTGGTGATAAGGCTTTCTGCGATGGGAGATGTGGCTATGGTAGTTCCGGTTTTGCAAACCCTTAATGCAACTTATCCAGAATTAATGATCACGATGCTCACCCGTGGTTTTTTTAAACCGATGTTTCAGGATATTCCAAATGTTTCAGTTTACGAAGCCGATGTGAATGGGGTCCATCAAGGGGTCCTGGGTCTTTCTCGTCTGGCAAAAGAATTACGCGATGAAGGAATTGATGTTGTTGCAGATCTTCATAATGTGTTAAGGAGCAATATATTGAAATCGGTATTTTTTCTTTTTGGGATTCCGGTAGCACAGATCGACAAAGGTCGAAAAGAGAAAAAAGCACTAACCCGGGAAAAAGACAAGGTTTTTAGACCCTTGAAATCCACCCATCAGCGTTATGCTGATGTTTTTTCAGCCCTGGGCTACCCAATAGATTTAAGTACACATCATTTTCCGAAGAAAAGGCAGCTTACTGAAAATATTAAAAAAATCGTTGGCCCTGATCCTGAAAAATGGCTGGGCATTGCACCTTTTGCGCAACACAACTCCAAGGCTTATCCTCCAGATCTTATGGCTAATGTCTTAAATCAACTTTCCAGGAATAAAAAAATTAAAGTTTTGCTTTTTGGAGGTGGAAAAAATGAAAAGGAGCAACTGGATATGTGGGAAGGGCAATTTGAAGATACTATAAGCGTGGCCGGAAAATTGAGTTTTGAAGAGGAACTAGCTCTGATATCTAACCTAGATGCTATGGTCTCCATGGATAGCGGCAACGGCCATCTAGCGGCTATTTTCGGAATTCCGGTTATAAGTATTTGGGGCGTAACCCATCCTTACGCCGGGTTCCGGCCTTTTAAGCAGCCGGAAAGAAATAGCCTGTTGCCTAATCTTGAAAAATATCCAAATATCCCAACCTCGATCTACGGGAATAAATATCCTGAGGGATATGAAAATGCTATCCGGGAAATTAATCCGGAACAGATCTTGGGGAAGATCAATGAGGTTTTGTTTTAAACAAAAAAAGGCAACTGATCGCTGCCTTTTTCCTTTAAACTTTCCTCAGTGATTAAACATCGTCATAATCAACCTTAAGTTTTGGTGTTAAAGGCTGAGCCTGGCAGGTTAAGATAAGCCCTTCTGCAATTTCTTCCTCGGTAAGGATCTGATTTTTGCGCATTTCGGCTTTTCCTTCTTTTATTCTCGCGATGCATGAACTACAGATTCCGCCCTGACAGGAATAAGGAACATCAAGGTCGTGCTCCAAAGCGGCATCCAGAACAGTTACCTTAGAATCCATACTGAAGGTGGTTTCCTCATCATCAACCAATACGGTAAGTTCAGTCTGTCCTTCTACATTGGTTTCGATACTTCCTGAATCTTCTGTGGTGAAGAGTTCAAAATGGATCTTATCATCAGAAACTCCGTTTTCCTTAAGCACTCCCTTCACCTGGTCGATCATTTCCTCCGGGCCGCAAAGGTAGTAGCCAGCAAAAGGATGTTCTTTAAATTTATTTTTTACTACGTAATTCACGGTGCTGGTCTCAATTCGACCAAAATGGGATTTTTCTTCCCGGGTACGGCTGTATACGAATTCAATGAACAGTCTATCCGGAAATTTAGCCTGCAGCTCCAGAAGCTCCTTGAAGAAAATGGTTTCCTCGGGAGATTTATTTCCGTAGGTAAGAATAAATCGGCTCTTTGGTTCTTCAGCCAGAACGGTTTTTAAAATAGAAAGTACTGGGGTGATTCCGCTTCCTGCGGCAAAGGCAGCGTAGCTCTTGGGCTCATTTCCCGGTTCGAGGATGAATTTTCCTTCCGGCGGATGTATCTCTAATTCATCCCCGGCCTGGAGTTTATTATTGGCGATCACAGAAAATTTACCGCCCTCAACCTCCTTGACGGTAACTTTAAATTCCCCGCTTCCGGGAGCCGAACAAAGCGAATAAGCTCTGCGGATCTCTTCCCCGTCAATTTCTGTTTTTATAGTGATATATTGCCCGGCCTTAAAAGCGAATTCTTCCTTTAACTCCTCTGGAATAATAAAGGATAAACTCACTGCTTGAGGGGTTTCCCGTATTACTTCTTTTATTGTTAGTTTATGAAACTTTTGCATTCAAAAAATAATTTTGTGTGCAAAAATACAAAGTATGTATTATTTTATAGTGTAACAATTGACTATTTTTCATTACTTACACAGGAAATAAGCAAGTATGTTTAGGCGTTTTTTATCTCTGGAATGGAAATCATTTTTCAGGTCGGCTAGTGTAGGAAAGAGCCTGGGGCTTAAAATTTTAATGATTTTCCTGGCACTTTATTTTGCCGCTGCATTTTTGTTGCTGGGAATAGGACTTTATCCTCTTTTGCTTGAAGTCTATCCAGACCAAGACCCTCTTGAGCTTGTTAACCGTTTTGTTTTGATTTGGCTTGTCTTCGAACTGGGGCTGAGATTTATGTTGCAGACCTTACCTGTGATGGATATTAAACCGCTCATGATTTTGCCTATACCCAAACGGAAAGTGGTGAATTTTGTTCTGATAAAAAGTCTTTATTCATTTTATAACTTCCTTCCCCTATTCGTTATAATTCCTTTTGGTCTATTTAATATTTATAAAAGCGAATATGCTGTAGGTTCTATTCTAGGCTGGATGTTAGCCATGATAGCTTTGAGTCTCTGTGTGAATTACAGTAATTTTATTATTAAAAAACGCTTTACCGATAATTTAAAAGCCTTGATCCCTGTTATTCTTCTGATTTCGGTTTTAGCGGCTTTGGAATATTTCAAAGTTTTTGAAATTAGTCTCTTATTCGGGAATCTGTTGAACTATTTGGTTGCTACTCCTTATTTGGCCTTGATTCCGGTGAGTTTATTAGTAATTCTCTATAAATGGAATCAACAGAATCTGGAAAGTAAGTTCTATCTGGATGCCGGTTTAAAAGGAAAAAAACTTAGCACCGATACCCGTGATTTCGACTGGACACGGAAATTTGGAAGTATAGCGCCCTTTCTTCAACTGGATTTAAAATTGATATGGCGAAATAAAAGGCCCAAAACCACTATCTATATGTCACTTTTGTTAGTGGGATATGGAATGTTCTTTTATCCTAATGATGCTTACCATGCCTGGGAGGCATTTTATGTTTTCATCGGAATTTTTATGACCGGGATTTTCATGATTAATTTTGGGCAGTTTATACCATCCTGGGATGCCTCTTATTACCCGATGATTATGTCTCAGAATATTCCATTGAAGCAATATCTGGCCTCAAAAGCCGGACTTATAACTTTTAGCGTAGTATTTTTAGCCATTCTAACTACTCCGTATGTTTATTTTGGCTGGCATATTCTAATGATCAATATGGTGAGTGCCTTGTATAATATTGGGGTGAATATTCCTATTTTACTTTATGCCGGTTCATTTAATAAAAAAAGGATAGATCTTGATAAAAGCCCTTTTATGAATTACCAGGGCACCGGTGCGGCCCAATGGCTGGTGAGCCTGCCTTTAATGGCTTTGCCGGTTTTGTTCTATTGGATTGTAGATAAATTTTTAGGAACTGAAGCCGCAATAGGTTTTTTAGCAGCCCTTGGAATTGTCGGTTTGCTATTAAGACCGGTACTTCTTAATGGGATTGCCCAGCGATACCGGGATAGAAAATACGCTATGATTAACGGGTTTAAAGAGACCGGCGAATAAAAAATAAATTTATGATCACTGCAACGAATCTTACCAAAGTTTACAACGGAGCCACAGTTCTGAATATTGAGCATATGGATATTCCACCGGGCCAGAACTTTGGGCTCGTAGGAAATAACGGGGCCGGAAAAACTACTTTTTTCAGCTTATTGCTGGATCTTATTCAACCCACTACCGGGAATATTTTCAATCATGAAATTACGGTGAGCCAAAGCGAAGCATGGAAAGGCTTCACCACTTCCTTTATAGATGAAAGCTTTCTGATAGGTTACCTCACTCCTGAAGAATATTTTTATTTTGTGGGAGAACTCCGAAATCTCAATAAAGCCGATGTTGATGCGGTTTTAGTAGAATTCGAAGACTTTTTTCATGGTGAGATTCTTGGTCGCAAAAAATACCTTCGGGATCTTTCAAAAGGGAATCAGAAAAAAGTGGGTATCGTAGCGACTTTTATTGGAAATCCCAGGGTGGTGATCCTTGATGAGCCTTTCGCGAATCTCGATCCTACAACACAAATTCGGCTTAAAAAGATAATCAGGGAACGTGCGGCAACCAACGAAACTACTTTTCTAATCTCCAGCCATGATCTTATTCACGTAACCGAAGTTTGTGAGAGAATCGTAGTATTGGACAAGGGGGAGGTGGTGAAAGATATTCAAACTTCAGAAGCAACTTTAAGCGAACTGGAAGAATATTTTTCGGGGGAGCCTCGGGTTCAGGAATCGGAGAATATTTGAAAACCGATTTTTGTTTCTAAAAAGAAGCGTATTTTTACATACTAAAACAGTGGTAATTGAGTTTATCTTAATACCTAGAACCGGTTGATCTTGAATACTTTTACTAGATTTTTTGTGCTCGTAATTGTGGTGGGTAGCATTCTTGGCTGTTCCCGCAAGAAAGACAAATTTATAAACCGGAACTGGCACGCGGTAACTACTGAGTATAATACCCTCTACAATGGCAATCTCGCTCTGGACCAGGGTAGGGAAGAACTCATCGAAAATTATGAAGATAATTTCTGGGATATTCTACCCATAGAACGCATGCAGATAGATGAGCAGATCCTGCTCCCGGATAGCATCAGAAATCAGAATTTTGGTATTGCTGAAGAAAAAGCCGTTAAAGCCATTCAGAAACATTCAATGCTTATAGGCGGAAAGGAGCGAAATCCACAAATTGACGAAGCCTATTTATTGCTGGGAAAAGCTAGATATTATGAGCAACGTTTTATCCCTGCATTAGAAGCTTTCAATTATATTCTTCATAAATATCCTGCGAGCAACAATATCAACAATGCTCAGATCTGGCGGGAAAAGACCAATATGCGTCTTGATAATAACCGACTGGCTATTCAAAACCTGAAAGATATTCTGAAACAGGAAGAACTTAAAAGTAAGGCGTTCGCTGATGCCAACGCTACTTTAGCCCAGGCTTTTGTAAATCTTCAGTTGTTAGACAGCGCCGTGGTTCCTCTCAAGAAAGCTGCGGAAATCACCGATAAAAATGAAGAGAAAGGCAGGTATTATTTTATCCTGGGGCAATTGTACAACCGCATCGATCAACCTGAGCTTGCCAACCAGGCATTTGATGAGGTAATTGCTTTAAACCGAAAATCTCCCAGGATTTATATGATCAATGCCTACGTTGAAAAAGCCAGGAATTTCGATTACAATCAGGGTGATAATTACAGGTTAAGAGAATTGCTTACCGAACTTGAAGAAGACCGTGAAAACAGGCCGTACCTTGATAAGATCTATTTTCAGATTGGCGAATATTACCGAAATATCGATTCCACCAGGCTCGCGGTGGAGTATTATAATAAATCATTAAAGTCTCCGGTTAGTGATAAATATCTGAAATCTATTAATTACGAGATTCTTGCCGACAGGAACTTTGAAGATGCAAGATACCGGGATGCCAGTAAGTATTATGACAGTACTCTGGCGGTGATGTCTCCCCGGCTTAGGGAATACCGCACAATAAAAAAGAAACGGGATAACCTGGAAGACGTAATTTTATACGAGGAAACTCTCGCTAAAAACGATAGCATTTTAATGCTAAGCAGTATGCTTCCTGCTGAACAACTTGAATATTTCACAGCGCATATCGAAGGCCTCAAAGCCAAAGCTGATGCCGATATGTTATCTGATGATTTCGCAGCAAATCTTCCGGAAACCGCCCTTCCTGCTCCGGGTGCTATGCCAACCCCGGGAGGTGCCCGCACTTTTTACTTTTATAATGAAAGCAGGCTACAAAATGGCCTTCAGGATTTTAAAAGAACCTGGGGAAACAGGCCTCTGGCCGATAACTGGCGATGGGGGGAAGTAGGTTTTGTTGAGGGGGATACTACCGAAGAATCCGAAATTGCTGAAATAAATTTTGAAGAAGATCCGCGGTTTGATCCTCAAACCTATATAAATATGATCCCTACAGATCAACGTATTCTGGATAGTCTTGAAAATGATCGCAATATGGCCCGCTATCAACTGGGAATTATTTATAAAGAGAAATATGGGGAATATGATCTGGCAGCAGAAAAACTGGAAGCTCTTTTAGAAGATAGTGAAGACGAAAGTCTTAGACTACCGGCAAAGTATAATTTATACCAGATTTACGGAATGACCGGCCAACTTACCGATCAGGAAAACATGAAACAGGATATTTTCAATAATCATGCTGATTCGCGTTATGCCAATTACATTTTAAACCCTGAATCTGTTACAGAGGATGAAAATTCCCCTGAAGCGGTTTATGCTGAAGTTTTCAGAGACTTTGAGGATGAAAAATATGATGAAGTTCTCGTTGAAGCCAACAAATATATCAATGAATATTCCGGAGAGGAGATCCTGCCTAAATTCGAATTATTAAAGGCAATGGCTACCGGGAGACTGCTGGGACTTGAAGCCTATAAAAATGCACTCAACCATGTTGCCTTAACTTATCCGCAGACAGAAGAAGGTAGAAAGGCAAAGGAATTAAATAGCAACACCATTCCGGCACTTTCAGAAATGGAATTTAACCGGGACAGTTTGCAGACCAATTTTAAACTGATTTCCAGTTTTGATATTTCTGAAAAAGAAGAAGCTTCATCCCTAAAAGAATCTCTGGATAATGCTATAGAAAAGATTGGTTACGATTTAAAGACTTCAGTAGATATTTATGATCCTGCTACTGTTTTTGTAGTAGTACACGGTTTGGAAGACCAGGAAAGGGCTCTGGGTTTTTCAGAATTACTGCAAAATAAAGAATTTAAAATCAACAAGGACTTCATTGCTATTTCAGCAGAAAATTATAGAATTGTACAAATTCATAAGAATTTAGACATTTACCAATCTCCAAATAATTAAAACCCTACTTATGTTTTCTGACCCAAAAAAATCGAAATCCATATCCGAAAATTCCAAAGAGCAAAATAGAATTGCCTCCGGCACAAGCATAACCGGAGATATCAACGCTAAAGGCGGCTTCAGGATTGAAGGCACTTTAGACGGTAATCTTAAAACCGCAGGTAAAGTGGTTATTAGCGAAGGCGGCCATATAAAGGGTCGGCTGGAATGCGAACATGCCGATATTGAAGGGAAAATAGACGGAAATCTTCACGTTGCCGGCACCCTTAGTTTACGAAGTTCTGCAGTTATTGAAGGCGATGTTGTCGCCGGAAAACTTGCTATAGAACCGGGAGCCACTTTTAATGCAACCTGCCAGATGAATGGGGCGGTAAAATCGCTCAAGAAAAAAGATGAAAAAAAATCAGCCTAATAAGTATCTGGCTTATGTGAATATCGCCTTCCAGATGGGAATTATAATCGCTGCCGGGGTTTTTATCGGCATCTGGTTGGATGGAAAATTCCCTAATAAATATTCAGCTTATACCATTTCTCTTTCTCTGTTGGGGGTGTTCGTGGCACTTTACCAGGTTTTTAGAGGCCTAAGGGACCTAGGCGACGACGATTAAAAATTATGAAAACATATTATTCTGCCTTCCTTAAAATATTCATACCCTTTAGTATTCTCCTTTTTGCGATTCAGTATCTATTACTGAATTTCCTATTTGAAACTGATCTTTTCTATCCGGTTTGGGCAATATTTCTTTTCCATATTCTTTCTACATTAATCAATTTCAGCATTTTGTTGTGGGTGCATGAAAATTTTCAGGATAAAACGGGCTTTGCTTTTATGGGGCTTGGTTTGGTGAAGATGTTGGCAGCGGTTATTTTTCTTTTACCGCTGCTATTAAGTGGAATATCTTCAGTTTTTCTGAATATTCTCGCATTTTTTATCCCTTATTTTCTCTTTCTTGGCTTTGAAACTTTTTACGCTGTGAAACTTATTAATACTAAATAAGTAATTGCTAATCAGTGAAATCGTTAAAACGGAACTTAGGCTTAAAAATTTATAGCCGGGGCTTTCAGATAAAAATTAAAAGTATACCTTTGCACGGAAATTTAGAGCCCATAATTTTTAAGCAGAACAGGTACTATGATAGCACATAAATCTTTTAAGATTATAGTGACGTTAACACTAGCCTTCGCCTTACTTCCTTTTTTAGCTTTTGCCTCGGCCGATCAGGCTGAAAATGAATCTGAAGAAAAATTCAATCCTACCGATATGATCCTTCATCATATTGGAGATTCTCATGGATGGCATTTTTTTGGATCAGGTGATAACTCTTACACTTTACCACTACCTGTAATTTTGTGGACAGATAATGGATTTGTAGCCTTTATGTCCAGTGAATTCCATCACGATACCGAAGGGGAATACATCGTTGAAAAGGATGGTATGCAATTCGTAAACTATCATGAAAAGATATATCAGCTTGAGGATGGTGCTGAAAGCCTAAAGTTTAACGAAGAAAACTATCCGGAAAATGCGGTAAAACCGCTTGACCTTTCTATCACAAAGAATGTGGCGGCTATGTTTTTAACCATAATTCTTATGATTTGGTTTTTCTTTGGTCTGGCTTCTTTTCATAAGAAAAACAAACATGCACCGAAAGGCTTTAATAATGTATTAGAAACCCTGGTTTTATTTGTTAGAGATGAGATAGCAAAACCTCAGATTGGCGAGAAGAAGTATATGAAATTCATGCCCTTTTTGCTTACAGTATTTTTCTTTATCTGGATCACCAACATCTTAGGGCTTTTACCGGGTGCAGCGAATGTTACAGGAAATATTGCGGTAACGGTCTCTCTGGGATTGTTCACGCTTGGTTTAATCGTTATGAACGGAAATAAGGATTACTGGAAACACATCTTCTGGATGCCGGGGATTCCTACATTTGTAAAGCCTATCCTTGCAGTAGTTGAGATATTAGGGGTGTTCATTAAGCCTATCGCCCTTATGATTCGTTTGTTTGCTAATATTACTGCGGGTCACATTATTATTTTGAGTTTATTAGGATTGATATTTATATTGGAAAATGCAGGAGTTGCCGGAATTTCGGTGCCGTTTGCACTTTTCATCACAATACTGGAATTGCTGGTAGCATTCCTTCAAGCGTTTATTTTTACAATGCTGTCTGCCCTGTTTATCGGAATGGCGGTTGCGGAACATGAACATCATTAATTTTAATTTTTAATTTATCTATTATGGAATTATTGTATGTAGGTCTTGCAGCTCTAGGAGCTGGATTAGCAGTAGTTGGAGCAGCTATTGGTGTTGGTAAAATTGGTGGTTCAGCAATGGACGCTATTGCCCGTCAACCGGAAGCTTCTGGAAAGATCCAAACAGCTATGATTATCGCCGCTGCACTTGTAGAAGGTGTTGCCCTTTTTGGGGTGGTTGCCGCTTTACTTGGTGTACTTAGATAGTCAAACCTTAAAGAAAGCCACTTCGCAACGGTTGGTTGCGAAGCGGTTTTTTTAAAAATGATGTTTTTTAAACTTTTTTACTATATAGATTATGGATTTAATAACTCCTGAATTCGGATTATTTTTCTGGCAAACAATTGTGTTTTTGGTGCTAATCTTCGTTATGGCGAAGTTTGCCTGGAAACCAATTCTTGGAGCGGTAAATACTCGGGAACAATCAATTAACGATGCCCTGGCCTCTGCTGAAGAAGCCCGTAAGGAAATGCAAAACCTTAAGTCAGATAACGAGCAACTTTTAAAAGAAGCTCGTGCTGAAAGGGATGCTATTCTTAAGGAAGCTCGTGAAATTAAGGAAAGAGTTATCGCTGAAGCCACAGAAGATGCTCAGAAGAAAGCCGATAAGATCGTAGTACAGGCTCAGGAAACCATTAAACTGGAAAAGCAGGCTGCAATGACTGAATTAAAAAATCACGTTGCCGCACTTTCAATCGAGATCGCAGAGAAAGTAGTTCGCAGAGAGCTTTCAAGTGATGAAAAACAGCACCAGATGATCGATGAGATGCTTGGTGATGTTTCTACTTTAAACTAATTTAAGATGAAAGGAACCAGAGCAGCACAACGTTACGCTAAGGCAATAATCGGTCTGGCAAAGGATAAGAATGCCACCGATGCGGTATATGAAGATATGCAGAGCATTTCTCAAACCATTGCTAATAGCAAAGACCTAAAAAGTATGCTTGGTAGCCCGGTAGTTAAATCGGGAATTAAAAAAAGCGCCCTCCGCGAAATATTTAAAGATGCTCATGCTATAACCATGAGTGGAATTGATATTCTTGTTGAGAACGGCCGTATTAATCTTTTAGATATCGTAGCAAGACAGTATATTGTAAAGTATCACTCGTTGAATAATACTCAACAGGCTGTAGTTACAACAGCAGTTCCTTTAACAAAGGAGCTTGAAGAAAAAGTTCAGGTTAAGATTAAAGAACTAACCGGAAATGAAGCCAGCCTCAAAAATGTAGTTGATGAAGATATGATTGGTGGTTTCGTGTTGAGGGTTGGTGATTTGCAATATGATGCCAGTGTAGCCAGCAACCTTAACAGGCTTAAGAGAGAATTAAAAAACAACACATACGTTTCAAAATTAAATTAAAACCGTTACACCGCAGCGTGTGACATTTTATCCTAAATAATTATGGCAGAAGTAAATCCTGCTGAAGTATCAGCAATATTAAAGCAGCAATTATCAGGTTTTGAGTCAGAAGCCAGTTTAGACGAAGTGGGTACCGTACTTACTGTAGGTGACGGTATTGCTAACGTTTACGGTTTGGCAAATGTTCAATACGGAGAATTGGTTCAATTTGAAGGCGGCCTGGAAGGATTGGTGCTTAACCTGGAAGAAGACAATGTTGGAGTTGTACTTTTAGGACCATCAAAAGAGATCAAAGAAGGCTCGGTAGTAAAAAGAACCCAGCGAATTGCTTCCATTAAAGTTGGAGAAGGCATCGTTGGCCGTGTAGTTGATACTTTAGGAAACCCTATAGACGGGAAAGGCGCAATCGAAGGGGAGACCCTTGAGATGCCCCTGGAGCGTAAGGCTCCCGGAGTAATTTTCCGTCAACCGGTAAATGAGCCACTACAAACAGGTATCAAATCTATTGATGCGATGGTTCCTGTTGGTAGAGGTCAGCGTGAACTTGTGATTGGTGACCGTCAAACCGGTAAGACCGTTGTTTGTATTGATACTATTCTAAATCAAAAAGAATTTTACGATGCCGGGGAACCGGTATATTGTATATACGTTGCTATTGGCCAAAAAGCTTCTACCGTTGCAGGTATCGCCAAGGTACTTGAAGATAGGGGAGCACTTGCTTATACAACAATTGTAGCTGCAAACGCATCAGATCCTGCTCCAATGCAGGTTTATGCTCCTTTTACTGGTGCAGCTATTGGAGAGTACTTCCGTGATACCGGGCGTCCTGCTCTAATCGTATATGATGATCTTTCTAAACAAGCGGTAGCTTACCGTGAAGTTTCTCTTTTGCTTCGTCGTCCACCGGGACGTGAGGCATATCCTGGAGATGTTTTCTTTCTTCACTCAAGACTACTGGAGCGTTCAGCAAAAGTGATCAACGATGATGAGATCGCTAAGAACATGAACGATCTTCCTGATTCTTTAAAAGACCGAGTAAAAGGTGGAGGTTCGCTTACGGCCCTTCCAATAATTGAAACTCAGGCGGGAGACGTTTCGGCTTATATTCCTACAAACGTAATTTCGATTACCGATGGCCAGATTTTCCTTACTTCTGACTTATTTAACTCCGGGGTTCGTCCAGCAATTGATGTTGGTATTTCTGTTTCTCGGGTTGGGGGTAATGCCCAGATCAAGTCTATGAAAAAAGTTGCCGGTACCCTTAAACTTGACCAGGCGCAGTATCGTGAACTTGAAGCTTTTTCTAAGTTCGGCTCAGATTTGGATCCTTCTACTCGTCGTGTTATTGAAAAAGGTAAACGCAACGTTGAAATTCTTAAGCAGGGACAAAACGATCCTTATCCGGTAGAAGACCAGATCGCTATTATCTTTGCCGGTTCAAAAAACCTGTTAAGAGACGTACCGGTAAATAAAGTAAAAGAATTTGAAAAAGATTATCTGGAGTTTCTTGATACTAAACACAGGGATGTGTTGGATGGTCTAAAAGCGGGTAAATTAACCGATGAGATCACCGATACTTTAACTCAAGTGGCCAAGGAGCTTTCAGAAAAGTATAAAAAGTAAGAATTATTGTCATTTCCGCGAAAGCTGGAATCTCATAAAATAACTTATGGCAAACTTAAAAGATTTACGCAGCAGGATTACTTCGGTTTCATCAACCATGCAGATTACCAGTGCCATGAAAATGGTTTCGGCTGCAAAGTTGAGCAGGGCCCAGGATGCTATTACCCAAATGCGTCCTTACTCTGAAAAGTTAACCCAGTTGCTTCAGGATTTAAGTGCAACCTTAGATGATGACGCAAGCAGTAAATACGCAGAAGAGCGTGAGGTAAATAATGTCTTGGTTGTTGCCATTTCATCGAATAAAGGTTTAGCCGGTGCTTTTAACACCAATGTGATAAAAGCCGTTAAGTATAAAGCTAAAAACGATTACAAGGCTAAGAATGTTGATATCTATTCCGTTGGAAAAAAGGCCAATGATATCCTGAAAAAGGATTATGAGGTCTATAAGAACAGTAATGAAATCTACGAAGATCTAAGTTTTGAAAATGCCTCGGCCATTGCTGAAGAATTAATGCAACTTTTCCTTGACGGAAAATACGATAAGATTGTTTTGGTTTATAACCAATTTAAAAATGCTGCCACCCAAATCGTTCAGCATGAACAGTTTTTGCCTATTGAGCAATTTGATTCTGAAGACAACAAACAGCTGGATTACATCTTTGAGCCTTCAAAATTAGAGATCGTAAAAGATCTTATTCCGAAGTCGCTTAAAATGCAATTTTTTAAAGCCCTTAGAGATTCCTTCGCTTCAGAGCACGGCGCACGTATGACTGCCATGCACAAAGCAACTGAGAATGCTACAGAACTTAGAGATGATCTTAAATTGTCTTATAACAAAGCCAGACAGGCTTCTATTACCAATGAAATCCTTGAGATCGTTGGTGGTGCTGAAGCTTTGAACGGTTAAAAAATACAAAGCACACGGAATAAATTTCCGTTTTTTAAACCCTGTCTGCCGGCAGGGTTTTTTATTTGGTATGTCTTTTGTTTTTGTAACTTTAAAATCACAAAACCCTTTACTATGAAAGCTCCCTTATTTCTATTTTCGATAGTACTTTTAAGCCTTTTTAGCAGCTGCGGCAGCAATAAAGAATTACAGGAGAGGGCTCCTGCCCAGTTTAACCAGGTTTATTATTCTGAAACTGAAGATGGCTTAGATCTTTATATACCAGTTTCGGTAATTCAGGAAAGCAGGGTGGAGCTGGAAAGTGTTTATTTCCGCGGAATGCATTCGCCTCTTCAGTTAGATGAAGAGCAATCCGGCCTTTACGTAGCTTCCTTCGACTTAGGAAAAGGGGATCAGGTGATGCATGTAGACCCTAAGGAAGAATACGGGAATAAGGCACCACAACCCCCAAAAGAAAGCCCGTTCAAAATCAACAAAGATGAAGCCGTTCTTGTTTTCAAGCAAAACGATAAGACAAAATATTACAAGTTAACCGGGATAGAGGAAAGAAATTAATAATAAGTAAATCCTTTTCCTGTTGAGTACTTTTAAAAAACTCTTTCAACAAACATTTATTTATGGACTGGCTACGGTATTGCCTCGTATGCTTAGTTTTTTGTTAGTACCTCTCTACACACATGTCCTCCCAAAAGAGGAATATGGTGAAATTTCGGTGATTTTTGCCTATTTCGTGCTTTTCAATGTTATTCTGGCTTACGGAATGGAAACCGCTTTTTTCAGGTTCTACAATAAAAAAGAGAACAGTGAAGAAGTTCTTAGTACGGCTGGTTGGTCTTTAGTGGGAAGCTCGTTGTTATTTTTTCTAGTCGCATTTGTTGCCAGAGATCTTATTGCCCAGATTACAAATATTCCGCTGGAATATATAAATCTGGCATTATGGATATTACTGCTTGATGCCTTGGTTATCATTCCATTTACCTGGCTTCGAGCAGCTGAAAAACCCATGCGTTACGCGGTGATCAAGATTTTCAACGTCGCGATAAACCTTGGGTTGAATGTTTTCTTCCTTTTATATTTAAAAGATCTTGCTGAAGGGAATACTTTTTTTCAAAGGCTTTATATTCCAAATTTTGAGATAAGCTATATCTTCATTTCCAACCTTGTCGCAAGTGCTGTTACCTTGCTTTTAATGCTGCCGTTTTATTTCAAAATAAATTTCAGTTTCAGCAAAAAGTTATGGAAATCTATGATATCCTATGCTTTTCCGGTTTTGATAGCCGGGATTGCATTTTCAGTTAATGAAGTTTTTGACAGAATAATGCTTGATTATTTACTCCCGCAGGATATTGCACGTGCAGAGATTGGTGCCTATGCTGCCTGTTATAAACTAGCGCTGTTTATGACGCTTTTCGCTACGGCATTTCGTCTGGGAATCGAACCATTCTTCTTTAGCCACGCCTCCTCCAAAAACGCTCAGCAAACCTATGCGCTAATCACCAATTATTTTGTGGTATTTGGAAGCTTGATTTTGGTTACAGTAGTGGTTTTTGCCGATTTTTTAAAACAATATTTAATTCAAAATGATTCCTACTGGGAGGCGATGCATATAGTGCCGCTAATATTATTGGCTAATCTGTTCCTGGGGATTTATCATAACCTATCGGTTTGGTACAAAATTACCGATCGTACCCGTTTTGGAGGTTATATTTCTGTGGTTGGAGCCGTTGTGACTATTGTTTTAAATATAATTTTGATTCCGATAATTAGTTATACCGGCTCAGCAATTGCAACGCTGGCGGCTTATGGAATTATGATGATCCTTTCCTATTTTTACGGAAAAAAATATTATCCAATTCCTTATAATCTTAAGAAAATAGGAGGCTATCTAAGCTTGTCCATCTTATTTTCCATACTTTCATTTTACGCCTTTAGAGGAAATTATTTTATTGGAATTACGTTATTAATTATATTTTTTGGAACTGTCTTTTTTTCTGAAAAGAAACAACTCCTTAAAATCATTCAATCTTAAATAAACTATGCAAGTAAAAATCATCAACAAATCGACGCATAACCTGCCTCACTACGAGACCGAAGCCTCGGCTGGAATGGATTTGCGTGCTAATATTTCAGAATCAATTACCATTAAACCTTTGGAACGCGCCATTGTAAAAACCGGACTTTTTATGGAATTGCCGGTAGGCTACGAGGCACAGGTTAGGCCTAGAAGTGGTCTTGCCGCGAAAAAAGGCATTACCGTCCTAAACTCCCCAGGCACGGTTGATGCCGACTATCGTGGAGAAATAGGAGTGATCCTGGTTAATCTTTCTAATGAAAACTACACTATCGAAAACGGAGAAAGAATCGCCCAAATGGTGATCTCGAAACACGAACATATCTCCTGGGAAGAAGTAGAAATCCTTGAAGAAACCACCCGCGGTGCCGGCGGATTTGGCAGCACAGGGCATAAATAAATTTAACCGGTTAAACCGGTTGTGCGGAAATTAATATTAACAGAAGATTCTCAAGAGTTCAGGGAATCGCAAATTGAATTTATGAAAATTATAGTACCAATGGCAGGTCGTGGCTCACGACTTCGCCCCCATACCTTAACAGTACCAAAACCCTTAATTCCTATTGCGGGAAAACCAATAGTGCACCGGTTGGTAGAAGATATCGCGGGAGTGCTGGATGAAAAAATAGAAGAGATCGCGTTTGTTATCGCTGAGGATTTTGGAGATAAAGTTGAAACTGATTTAAAAGCCATTGCCGAGAGTTTAGGAGCAAAGGGCACCATTTATTATCAGGATCACCCCCTTGGCACAGGACACGCTATAATGTGTGCTAAGGACTCTCTTGAAGGTCCTGCCGTGATTGCTTACGCCGATACGCTTTTTAAAGCCGACTTTACTCTTGATAAAGAGGCTGATGGTGTAATTTGGGTGAAACAGGTGAAAAACCCTGAAGCTTATGGCGTAGTTCAACTTAATCAGAATAATGAGATCGTTGATCTGGTGGAGAAACCCGAACAGTTTGTTTCAGATCTGGCTGTAATTGGTATCTATTACTTTAAGGATGTATCAGTACTGAAAAATGAACTGCAGGGAGTACTGGATAAAAAATTAACCCGGGGAGGAGAATACCAGATCAATGATGGAATTGAGGCTATGCGGGCAAGAGGACTTCGATTTGTGCCGGGAAAAGTTGATGAGTGGATGGACTGCGGAAATAAGAACGTTACTGTAGAAACCAACGGGCGAATGTTGAATTTCCTTCACCAGGAAGGAAAAGAGCTAATCTCAAAATCTGTTAAGATCAAGGATTCTGAAATTACCGAGCCTTGTTTTATTGGAGAAAATGTGGAATTGATCAATGCTAAGATCGGTCCTAACGTTTCTGTTGGAGATGGCACCAAAATTGAGAATTCAACGATAAAAAACAGCCTTATTCAGAATTTTTCAGAAATAAAAAATGCGAATTTGGATAATGCTATGATTGGAAATCATGCTAAATTTAACGGGAAATTCACCCAGGTAAGCATTGGAGATTATTCGGTTTTAGAATAGAATTTTTGGGCTTCAAAAATATATTATGAGAAATTCACTTTATTTATTTCTACTGTGTGTCTTCTTTCTTCAGCCTTTGGCGGCTCAGGATAAGGAGGCAATCGTTGATGAAGTAAATGAAGATGATCTCGGCAATGTGACCGATGAATTTCAGGAACATTTTTTTGAAGCCCTTAAACAAAAAGGGATAGAGAATTACGAGAAAGCAATAATTTCTCTGGAGGCATGCCTTGAATTAGAACCAGAGAATGCAGTGGTCTATTTTGAAATGGGAAGGAATTACCGGGAACTGGAGAATTATGAACTTGCCCTGGAAAATTACCAAAAGGCGCTTGACCTCGAACCCAAAAAAGAAGATATTCTCGTGGAGATCTATCATACCAACCGCAGCACCGGTGATTTTGATCAGGCCATTGAAACCGTAAAGAAATTAATGGATTTCAATCCTGATTATAAAGAGGATCTCGCCAATCTCTACATGCTGAATGAAGATCACGAACAGGCATTACAAGTTCTTGATGAATTGGATGAAGAAGAGGGAATAAGCGGTTACAGGAATACAATGCGAAGGCAAATCTATGCCCGAACCGGCAATACCGACGCACAAATAGGTAATCTTGAAGAAGGGATAGAACAGGACCCTGAAAACGAACAAAACTACTTAAACCTGATCT
The DNA here is from genome assembly GCF_041642575.1 of Salegentibacter sp. NCBI lineage: Bacteria > Pseudomonadati > Bacteroidota > Flavobacteriia > Flavobacteriales > Flavobacteriaceae > Salegentibacter > Salegentibacter sp. The sequence continues at coordinate 21,922 of NZ_JBEPWD010000015.1, forward strand.
ATATTTACAGCGAGCAGGGTGATGAGGAAGAAGCCTATCAAACTGCGCTGGAATTACTGGAAACCAATCCCGGCAGTAGCCTGGCGCACCTGGCACTTTACAAATTTTATCTGGATCGCAACAAACCTGAAGCAGCAGTGAATTCAATGAAAATTGTCTTTGAAAGTGAAGAGATCGATCCTGACTCTAAATTTAAGGTCCTGAATGATTTCTTATTATTTGTTGATGAAAACCCGAATTTTGAAGATGAATTGCTGGAGGTAAGTCAGAGCCTGGTTGAATGGGAAGACGCCCCAAAACTTTATGAACAACTCGGGAAATTTTACCTCAATAAGGCAAAAAACGAAGAGGCTCTAAAGTTTTTTGAAAAGGGCATTGCTCAGGATCCTGACAATTTTGAACTAACTAAAAATACGCTGCTCCTGCAAATTGAAGCGGGCCGCAACGAAGAAGCAAAAAAACTTAGCAGTGAGGCCCTGGAAGTCTTTCCTGCTCAGCCATTTTTATACCTTCTGCAAGGCGTGGCCTTAAATAATCTTGAAGAATATGGTGAAGCAGAAGAAATACTTACATTTGGCCTCGATTATCTTATTGATAATACAAGGCTGGAGATAGATTTTTATAATCAGCTTTCCGCAGCTTATAGCGGGTTGGAAGATGAAGAAAAAGCAGCCGAGTTTAAAGAGAAGGCTGATGAATTATTAAAAGAATTGGAATAAATGATTAGAAGGATATTTGTACTTGCTTTATTAAGTGTTATTGTAATTTCCTGCGGAAGCGGACGAACAAAAAAGGGAATTGTTACTAAGGATGCTGAGGCGGCAGGGATCATAGCAAAGCATTATGAAAATGAAGCCGATTTCGAGACCCTTAATGCAAAACTGCGTACGGTTTATCAAACTGAAGATAAAACCCAGTCCGTCAATCTTAACTTTAGAATGGAGAAGGATAAGACGATCTGGATTAGTGCCACTATTTTAGGTTTTCCAATGGCCAAGGCCTATATTACTCCTACTAGTGTAAGTTACTATGAAAAAATTGGAAAAACATATTTTGAAGGTGATTTCAGCTTAATCAGTGATATTCTGGGGACTCCCCTGGATTTTGAAAAACTTCAGAACCTGTTATTAGGACAGGCTATCTATGATCTTCGAACAGAGGAATATGAATTTTCCCAAACGCCAAGAGGTTATCAGTTTTTACCGGTTAAAGACGATTTTATAAAAAAAATGTTTTTACTAAATACTGGGAATTTAAAGGCTGAAGCGCAACAGCTGGCACAGGAGGAAGAAAATCGTAGTGTAACCGTTACTTATGCGAGTTACCAGGAAATTTCCGGAAGATTTTTTCCACGGAATATCAGTATTATTGCCAATGAGGGAGCAAAGAACACCCATATAGACCTTACTTACCGCTCTTTGGAGGTAAATACAGAATTGAGCTTTCCTTTTGAAATTCCTTCAGGATATGAGGAAATAAGCGTAGAATGAAACTAAGAAAGTTCACATATTCGTTTTTTATCTTCGGATTCATAATTTTGCTAAGTCTTCCGGCGAATGCTCAAACATCTCGTGAAGAGCTGGAGAAGCGGAGACAGGAATTGCGCAGTGAAATAAAAAGAATCAACGAATTAAGAAGCAGCAATAAACAAAAAGAGCGTTCAGTTTTAAGCGAGGTTCAGGATTTGGACCAGCAAATAAAGAGCACCGAAAATTTAATCAGGGTTACCAATCAACAGGCTAACCTGCTTACCCGGGAAATCAATTCTAATACCAGTAAAATAGGGCGTTTGCGCAAGGAACTCGAAACCCTCAAGGAAGATTACGCACAAATGATAGAGAAGTCATATAAAAGCAAATCTTCCAACAGCAGGATAATGTTCTTATTGTCTTCAGATAATTTTCTTCAGGCTTACAAAAGGCTTCAGTATATGAAGCAATATGCCAACTACCGCAAGCAACAAGGAGATGAGATCCAGTCCCGTACTGCCGAACTTCAGCAATTGAATGAGGACCTCGTCAATCAGAAAGAAGAAAAGGATAAACTAATTGCTGAAAATAGGCAAACCCGTGCCGACCTTGAAAAAAACCGAAGGTCTCAGCAGGAGTTGATGAAAACTATTAGAAGTAAAGAAAGTCAGTTTGCTTCTCAGATTCAGCAAAAGCAGCAGGAGATTAATAAAATAGATCGGCAAATTGAGGAAATGATTCGTGCTTCTATCGCCAAAGACAATAAAGAAAGCGGATCGGAATCAAGAGACACTTATAAATTAACACCTGCAGCCAGAGCATTGGCTGCCGATTTTGTAAAGAATAAAGGGCAGTTGCCCTGGCCTGTGCGTACTGGTGTTGTAACCATGAAATTTGGTACTCAGCCCCATCCTGTAGTAAGATCTACTACTATTAATAGCAATGGAGTTCGTATTGATACCGACAGGAGTGGAAAAGCACGTGCAGTGTTTAATGGAACCGTGAGTGAGGTTCAGGCGGTAAAAGGCGCCAATAAGGCCGTAATGCTAAGACATGGAGATTACCTGACCATTTACAACAATCTTGGAAAAGTATTTGTAAAACGCGGTGATGTAATAAGCACAGGACAGGAATTGGGAGAAGTTGCCACTAGCCGAAGTACTGGAAAAACCACCCTTCACTTCCTTATTTATAAGAATACCGAGAAAATGAATCCAGCTGACTGGATCATCCAGATGTAAAAATTTATTTATCCTGAAACAGCGCTTTAAGCTCTGTTGCATCCTGAGGTTTCATTTTTCCGGCAAGTACCAGGCTAAGTTGTTTTCGTCTTAGAGCGGCTGCGTAACGTTGTTTTTCCAGTTCGGTTTCAGGTTCCAGGGGTGGAATATTTACCGGAGACCCGGTTTCATCTACCGCTACAAAAGTATAAATGGCTTCATTTGCCTTAGTTCGGTTACCACTTTCGCGATCCTCAACCCAAACATCAATAAAAATTTCCATGGAAGAATTAAAGGCTCTTGAAACTGCGGCTTCAACAGTAACAACACTTCCCAAAGGAATTGCTTTATTGAAAGCCACGTGATTTACCGATGCGGTAACTACAATTCTCCGGCTATGACGTCTGGCGGCAATACTTGCAGCACGATCCATCCGTGCCAGGAGTTCACCTCCAAATAAATTGTTCAACGGATTTGTTTCACTAGGTAGAACAAGATCGGTAAGGGTAGTACGGGATTCGTGTGGGTATTTTGCTTGCATATTGCCAAATTTTCGGCAAAAATAAGGCGCTTAGTTCAAATAATACCTAAAATCCTATTAAAGTTCCTTGATAAGTAGCCAGGCACCTTCGTTGTTTCTCTTTACTTCTCGCAGCAATTTCAGAGCTTCTCTACGGGTTTGAAGACTTTCATAGACCACCTGATGCAAACCGAATTTATTTACGTCAATCAGTCTTGCTTTAAAACCTTCATTGCGAAGTTCATCTACTTTTTTCACTGCGTTTTCCTCAACTCTGAAAGCTCCGGCTACAATATGATAATTTCCTGATTGCTTTTCAATATTGAAGGTAATTGCAGGTAGGGGATTGTCTATCACAAAAGTGGCTTGCTGGATCTGCTGCTGAAGTTGATCCTGTGCTTCCTGCTGTTCTGCCAGGTTATGTTTAGTAACCTGATCGCTGTAAATGTTGAGTCCGGCGAATCCTCCCAGGCCAAGTGCTATCACAGCAACAGCGGCATATTTAAGGAAGGCCGGGGTTTTTCTTCTTTCAGGGGTGAAGTTGATAGGTGCTTTTTCCTCAAGTTCTTCTACCTGCTCTTTATAAACTTCACGATTAACTTTTGCAGAATTAAAACTATCCAGCCCAAAGGAATCGGAAAGGAAATTGAGCTTTTCCAAAGGTTCAAACTGAAGATTCCCCTCGTTGGAATAACTAAAACTCCCAATATTCTCCAGCTCTACCGAGCCATCACTTTCCAGAGAATTTTCAAGCTGATCTACAAAAACTGCAATCCGATTTACCGCAGCAGGATAAGAGATATTTTCTGCTTCGGTAATATAATTCGCCAATAGGCCGTCACTCTTTACCAACTGTCCGTTAAAGGAAACAACCTTTTTTGGGGGATAGAAAGCGCCGGTGTCTTCTTTAATGTAAGCCGGTTGCCTTTGAGAAAGAAAGGCCCCAAAACCGGGTAAGATTACGCATTCGTAACGATAAAGTAAATCCTGGATGTGATTGGTTATATTCATTAGCGCAAAAATAAGAGGTTTTATGAGGGTTCATAAAGTTACCCAAAGAATATTTATTAACAAATCTTTTTTCTTTAAATTTAGTTGAAAATGATTTTATGCGCGCTTCCGATTTATTATATGTTCTGGCACTACAACACATTCCCAATCTGGGAGATAGCACTGCAAAGAAATTAATAAGAAAGTTAGGCTCAGCGGAAGCAATTATAAAGGAAAAGCCTCAAAATCTTTTAAAGATAAACGGAATAGGCTCAATTCGGTTAAAGGAGTTCCAAAGCCAGGATCATCTGAAAGCTGCGGAAGATGAACTTAAATTTATAGTCGATAATAACATCAACACCCACTATTTCCAGGAAGCGGATTATCCTGAAAAATTGAAACATTGCTTAGATGGTCCAATCCTGCTTTTTTCCCGGGGCAAAATTAACCTGCAGAACAAGCGAATTATAAGTGTAGTGGGAACAAGGCAGGTTACCCCACATGGAATCGCCTTCTGCGAAAAATTTATTGAGGACCTAAGCCCATTAGATCCGGTTATAGTTTCCGGTTTTGCTTATGGGGTGGACATCACAGCACAAAAAACTGCACTTCAGCACAATCTGCAAACTATAGGCTGCCTGGCTCATGGTTTGAACCAGATCTATCCAAAAGTGCACAAAAAATATGTAAAACCTATAGAAGAAAATGGTGGATTCTATACCGATTTCTGGAGCACTGATATATTTGACCGCAATAATTTTCTGAAACGAAACAGGATTATCGCGGGTTTAAGTGAAGCTACTATTGTAATAGAAAGTGCTGAAAAAGGAGGTTCCCTGGTAACTGCCGATATTGCTAATTCCTATAACCGTGAAGTTTTTGCTGTTCCCGGCCGCCCAACCGATGCCTATAGTAAAGGTTGTAATAACCTTATAAAATCGCAAAACGCCCATTTATTAAGCTCAGCAGCAGATCTGATTTATATGATGAACTGGGACCTGAAATCAAAATCAAACCCCATTCAAAAGCAATTGTTTTTTGAATTGGAAGGAGATGAAAAAAGTATATACGATTTTCTTAAGGACCGCGGAAAAGCCCAGTTAGACAGTATTGCGCTCAATTGTGGCTTTCCTACTTTTAAGACCGCAGGTATTTTACTTAATCTCGAATTGAAAGGGGTAATTAGACCCTTACCCGGGAAACTTTTTGAGCTAATTTAATAACCTACTTTCTTTCGAACTCTGTTTAGTACCTCATTAGCTACTACAGAAGCTTTTTCTGCTCCGACTGCCAGAGCCTGGTCTACCGCCTCGAGATTATTCATGTAGTAATCATATTTTTCGCGGGCCTCTTTGAATCTTTCAACCAAAACCTCGTAAAGTGCCTGTTTAGCATGACCGTAGCCATATCCGCCGGCCTCATAATTTTTTCGCATTTCCGAAATTTGGTCTTCCGTGGCAATTAATTTGTAAAGTGCGAAGACATTACAGGTATCAGGGTTTTTGGGTTCCTCCAGCGGAGTGCTGTCGGTTTCTATGCCCATGATTTGTTTCCTGAGTTTTTTATCGGTTTGAAAAAGATTAATTGTATTGTTTTGTGATTTGCTCATTTTCCCGCCATCCGTTCCGGGAACGTACATGGTGTTTTCCTGTACTTTGGCTTCAGGGATCACGAATGCTTCCCCCATTTGATTATGGAATCTCGATGCTACATCGCGTGTGATTTCCAAATGCTGCAACTGATCTTTTCCTACCGGAACGATTTCAGCATCATAAAGAAGGATATCGGCGGCCATCAGCATTGGATAGGAGAAGAGACCGGCGTTTACATCCTCAAGCCTGTCAGATTTATCTTTAAAAGAATGAGCCAGGGTTAGACGCTGATATGGAAAAAAACAACTTAAATACCAGGCCAGTTCAGCAGTTTGCGGAATATCACTCTGCCGGTAAAAAACCGTCTTTTCGATATCTATTCCGCAAGCCAGCCAGGTGGCTGCCACAGAATAAGTATTGTGCCTAAGAGTTTCTGCATTCTTTACTTGGGTGAGCGAATGCATATCGGCAATAAAAATAAATGAATCGTTTTGTGGCTGGTTGGCCATTTCAATAGCCGGAAGAATTGCCCCCAACAGGTTTCCAAGGTGTGGAGTTCCTGTACTTTGAACTCCGGTAAGTATTCTGGACATCGTCTTTTTTCGGATTTTTGACAAAGGTAATTTTTTTAGGGAAGACACTCACTTCAATTTAGTATTTTTGGCGCCAATGGGTCTACTAAAAAGAACGGCAATTTTATTGTGGCGAATCTGGTTTTATGTATTAATGGTTCTGCCAATAATCATAATGCTACCTTTTTTGCTCATTTTTATTTCTTCTGAAAAGCTTTATCCACAGTATCACTTCTGCGCCAGGCTCTGGGCGAAAAGTATACTTTATGGGATGGGCCTTTATCCGGTTTGTAAAACACCCTTGAAATTTCAGAAGGGAAGTAGCTATATGCTGGTTGCTAACCATACTTCTATGATAGATATTATGCTGATGCTGGCCGTCGTGAAACATCCGTTTATATTTGTAGGCAAGAAGGAATTGGCCCGTATCCCGTTATTCGGATTCTTTTATAGCCGAACTTGTATCCTGGTTGACCGAAATTCAAGCCAGAGTAAACACAGGGTTTTTAAAGAGGCTCAACGCCGATTAAAGCAGGGAAACAGCATTTGTATTTTTCCGGAAGGTGGCGTTCCGAACGATCACAATATTGTTTTGGATACTTTTAAAGATGGAGCCTTTCGACTTGCGATAGATCACCAGATTCCTATTGCTCCTTTCACCTTTTACGATACAAAAAAGCGCTTTTCATACCGCTTTCTCACGGGAGGCCCGGGCCCTTTAAGAGTAAAAGCTCATGATCTAATTCCCACGGAAGGAAAGACCCAGGACGATCGGCGGGAAATAAAATTAAAAACCAGGACCCTGATCCTGGAGGAGTTGAAAGCTTCATATTAAAAAGACCTTCCGGGATAACGGCGGGAAACTCAGTAGTAAGAACTAAAATTTATAGCTCAATCCTGAATAAATCCCGAAGTGATAGGGCTGCAGGTTTTGAGTATTTTCAAATGTGTTGATCTGATATTTAAATATAGGCTCCAGGTTCAATTTAATTCTCTCATTGAGATCGTAATCCAAGCCCAATCCTATATTAGTACTAAAGCTCAAATCATTAATGTTATTGGCCTTGCCCAGAGTGGCACTCTGGTTATTCGAATTGAGCAAAAGCTTGTTTTCATCTAAAATAAGACTGCTTCCACCTCCAATTATATTCAATCCTAATCTCTTATCGATGAGTTTATACTCCAATTCCAAGGGAATTTCTATGTATCCAAATTGCTGATTTAATTCTCCCAACCTCGATCTGGAGGCGCTTTGAGGAGCGAAAGAGCTTTCTACGTTTGAATAACTGTCCCTGTTACCCTGACCTTGTATCTGGTAATTATTGCCTTCGGGACTGTAATCTATACTGGCAATAGCATTAGGAATTATCGCAGCCGAAAACATCACATCCTGGATATCGTAACTCATGGCCACTTTTCCTATTCCAGTTCTTATTTTGAATCTTTTAGCAACCTGGTAGCCTACATTTACTCCGTAGGCCATGGTTAGATTGGAATTCGAAGGATTTGCCGAAAACTGCGGATCTATAGCACTACCGCCTCCAAAATTACTATAGACTACGGGTGCGGCAAAAGTGCTAAGGCTTAATTTGCTTTTTTGTGTATTCTCAATTTCTATTTCCTCTTCTTCCTCAATTATACTTTCCTTTTCCAGATTGGCGATAGCGGTTTCTGTAATACTGTCTTTTTCTTTCTGATTTTCCTCTTCATCACTATCAGCAATAAGGACTTCAGAGTCGGGATTTTTAGTTGAAGTTGACTTGCTTGAGTTTTCTATATTATTTTCGGTTTCTTCTTCGGAAGGTCTTAATGTTTCTGCCACAGCTGAATTTTCATCTGTATTTTTT
>NZ_JBEPWD010000015.1:30231-42649 GCF_041642575.1 Salegentibacter sp.
AAGCCATCCTGCAGGTTATCTTCTGCCTGCTGATAATTATTGGAGTATTTAAGACACAGTGCGAAAAGCTTTCCCGAGTAAATCCGGTAAAGCTCTTCCTGTGCCTTAATATCCTGTTTTTTACACTTACTTATGAGTTTCTCTAAACTCACTGAATTGCAGAGGTATTACTCGTTATTTTCTTCATTTTACATCTATTCCTCGTTTTCATCCAGGTTATCGGGATCCTCAACCGGAACTTCTACGGTGTAATATTGCGGCTCTCCGGAGGAATCTTGTCCTGCCCAAAACTTAAAAGTATATACAGTGCCTACCTCTCCGGTAATGGTGACGTCCCGCAAAGTAGCCTCCCTGGATAGATCTTCTTCTTCCTCATTACACTCGGTTAAATTAGCGTCATAAGAAGTAACTACCCCAATAAAAATATCTTTTATATCGGAACCCTGACCCTGTCGGGCATCAAAACCATTAAAGGTATGGCAGGCAGATGGCAGTAAATAGGTAACAACAATATCGTAAGATTCGCCGCTCTCGAAATATTCCGGCAATTCAGCTTCGGTTATTTCGGCAAATTCTAATAGGCGGTTTGGACCATCGTCATCCAGGCTGCAACCAACCAGGCTGACAGAAATCATTAGTAAAAAAGCTAATCTTTTCATTTCAATTTTTCTTTTTGAATTAGGTGTTTATTTTAAGATTCTATACTATAGATGCTTCCTGCTTCAAATGGTTGCGTATTGAAATAAAAAAAATCCCTTAAAAAAGGGATTTGATTTTTATTCGTTGGCAATTTTTATTGCCTCTTTTATTTTTACTTCCAGTTCCTCCATTAGATCTGGATTATCTTTTAGTAGTATTTTCACTGCATCACGTCCCTGTCCTAACTTGGTGTCTTCGTAACTAAACCAGGAACCACTTTTCTTGATGATCTCGTAATCCACTCCAACATCTATGATCTCTCCTATCTTCGAAATTCCTTCGCCATACATAATATCGAATTCGGCAGTTTTGAATGGAGGCGCAACCTTATTTTTCACAACCTTCACACGGGTTTTGTTCCCCAGGACGTTGCTGTTGCTATCCTTAATTTGAGTAGAACGTCTAATATCCAGTCTAACCGAAGCATAAAATTTAAGGGCGTTTCCACCGGTTGTTGTTTCAGGATTTCCAAACATAACCCCAATCTTTTCCCTTAACTGGTTGATGAAAATCACGGTACAATTGGTTTTGCTGATAGAGGCAGTAAGTTTTCTTAAAGCCTGAGACATTAATCTGGCGTGAAGCCCCATTTTTGAATCTCCCATTTCTCCTTCAATCTCGCTTTTTGGAGTAAGAGCGGCAACAGAATCTATTACAATAATATCTATTGCTCCCGAGCGAATAAGATTATCGGTAATCTCCAGAGCCTGCTCCCCGTTGTCTGGTTGAGATATGATGAGGTTTTCGATATCTATATTCAGGTTTTGAGCATAGGTACGGTCAAAAGCGTGCTCGGCATCAATAAAAGCAGCTATTCCGCCAGCTTTCTGAGCTTCAGCAATGGCATGCAGCGTGAGAGTGGTCTTTCCGGAAGATTCCGGCCCGTAAATTTCAATAACCCTCCCGCGTGGATAACCTCCAACGCCCATTGCCAGATCCAGCCCAAGGGATCCTGTGGAAATTGCCTCTACATCGCTTACGGCCTGATCGCTCATTTTCATCACCGTACCTTTTCCGTAGGTTTTGTCCATTTTATCAAGGGTAAGCTTTAAAGCTTTTAACTTAGCATCTCTTTCTTTCTCGTTGCTCATAATTCTGTTATATTATTTGGAAGTTGCTAAAATACTATAAGTTTTGGTGCATCACAATTTTAAATTTTCAGCAATTTTGATTTGAATTCATCTAATGGCAATTTGCTGGATTATAATTTATTATACTGAGGTTTTAATGAATTTATGTTCTCTTGGGGAATGTCACTTCCCCCATTCAGGAAAGATTGAAAATTTTAGCAGAAACCAATATTAAACATGAGAATACTTAGGAATTTATTAAGATCAGCCCATTTTTTCTACTGCGATTAAAGTTTATCTTTGCAAAAATTTTCTTTAACCTTATAAATTAGTATAGCATGCAACTGTACAATAAATTAAGCGCTAGAGAAAGAGAAGCTTTATTAGAAGAGGCCGGGGAAGACCGGTTGACCCTCTCTTTCTATGCGTATGCAAAAATTGGGAATCCTCATTTATTCAGAAATCATCTTTTTATTGCCTGGGACCAAATGGACGTGCTTGGGCGTATCTATGTGGCTCATGAGGGGATAAATGCTCAGCTTTCAGTTCCCGCTACACGATTTGAAGAATTTAAAGCCTTTCTGGACGGAATCTATTTCCTCGAAGGTGTAAGATTGAATATAGCCATTGAACACGACCTTAAATCTTTTCTTAAACTGAAGGTAAAAGTGCGTAAAAAGATAGTGGCTGACGGTTTGAACGATGAAAGCTTTGATGTTAGAAACAAAGGAATTCACGTTGATGCTACCAGGTTTAACGAACTTATTAGCGATCCTAACACGGTGTTGGTAGATATGCGAAATCATTACGAAAGTGAGATCGGGCATTTTGATGGAGCGGTTACTCCTGATGTGGATACCTTCAGAGATTCTTTGCCGATTATAGAAGAGGATTTAAAAGATCACAAGGAAGATAAAAACCTTGTGATGTATTGTACAGGTGGAATTCGTTGCGAAAAAGCCAGTGCGTATTATAAACATAAAGGCTTTAAAAATGTATTTCAGCTTGAAGGTGGGATCATTGAATACGCAAGACAGGTAAATAATCAGAATTTGGAGAATAAATTCTTAGGGAAGAACTTTGTTTTTGATCATCGTCGTTCTGAATGCATTTCGGGAGAAGTTATAGCCAATTGCCACCAATGTGGTAAGCCTAGTGACACTCATGTCAACTGCGCCAATGAAGCCTGTCACCTTCTTTTTATTCAGTGCGCTGAATGTGCCGAAAAAATGAATAATTGTTGTTCTAAGGAGTGTATGGAAATTAACGCCTTACCCTACGAAGAACAAAAGAAACTGCGTAAAGGAAAAGGTAACAGCAACAAGATCTTTAAAAAAGGCCGTTCTGAAGTTTTAAAATATAAAAGCTAAGCCTTCGTTCTTTAAGCAGAGCCAATTAATATTGGTATATTTACCTTTTAGAACCAATTATTAACCTACAAGCCTGCAACACTAAACTAGCAAGGCTTTCAATATATAGAATAATTTATGGCTTGCAGCAGTTGCTCAACCAAAGATGGTCAACCTAAAGGTTGTAAGAATAACGGGACCTGTGGTACCGATTCCTGCAATAAACTCAGCGTTTTTGACTGGCTTTCCAATATGTCTCTCCCCCAGGGAGTAGAAGCATTTAATTTTGTAGAAGTGAGATTTAAAAACGGTAGAAAACACTTCTTCCGAAATACCGAGAACCTAAGCCTTAGCATGGGGGACGTGGTCGCCACTGAGGCTTCGCCAGGTCACGATGTTGGGATGGTAAGCCTTGCCGGGGAACTGGTAAGGGTGCAAATGAAAAAGAAAAAAGTAGCTCCCGATAGTGAAGAAGTTTTAAAAATATACCGTAAAGCTACCCAGAAGGATATTGATGTTTGGGAAGAATACCGCGAAAGGGAAGAAGCTATAAAAAAACGCGCCAGAGAGATCGCCATCAGGCTTAAACTCAGCATGAAAATAAGCGATATCGAATTTCAGGGCGATGGCTCTAAAGCGACCTTCTACTATACCGCCGATGATCGTGTGGATTTCCGCCAACTTATAAAAGAATTTGCACGTGAATTTAATACCCGTATAGAAATGCGCCAGATAGGCCTTCGTCAGGAAGCAGCACGACTTGGAGGTATTGGTTCCTGCGGAAGAGAATTATGCTGCTCTACCTGGTTAACAGATTTCAGGTCGGTGAGCACTTCGGCCGCTAGATATCAACAATTATCGCTTAATCCGCAGAAATTAGCCGGACAATGCGGCAAATTAAAATGCTGCCTTAACTACGAACTGGACACTTACCTGGAGGCGCTAAAAGCTTTCCCAAGAACAGATACCAAGCTTTACACTAAAAAAGGAACGGCAGTTTGCCAGAAAATAGATATTTTCCAGGGTTTCCTTTGGTACGCGTACGAAGGGGAGTGGATGAACTGGTATAAGATCACCGCCGAGCAGGCCAATAAGATCATTCAATCGAATAAGAACAAGGAAGATGTTGCAAGTTTAGAGGAATTTGAGGTTCAGTTAATCGAAACCGAGAAACAACCAGACTTCAACAATGTAGTGGGACAGGATAGTTTAACTCGTTTCGATAAACCTAAGGGCAAAAAACCACGCGGGAAAAACCGCAAGAAAAAGCGTAAGGGTAAACCTTCTAAGAATGCGTAAAATAAGTGTTGTTATAATTTTATCGCTTTTAATTAGCGCTTTTGCCGGTTGCGACAAAAAACGTGTCTTTGATGATTACAAGGCTGTAGATGGTGAATGGCATAAAGATTCGATTATAAGCTTTGACCTTGGGGAGTTGGATTCTCTTCAAACGTATAATTTATTCATCAACCTTAGAAATAATAACGATTTTAGGTATAGCAACTTATTTTTGATAACAGAGATCCGGTTTCCTCAGGGAAAAGTGATTACCGATACCCTGGAATATGAGATGGCTGCACCTTCAGGCGAATGGCTTGGCAAGGGTTTTGGTGATGTAAAAGAAAACAAATTCTGGTATAAAGGGAATGTTCGATTTGATGAACCCGGAGATTATCAGGTAGATATTAAACACGCAATGCGTAAAAATGGGGAAGTAAACGGGATAGATAACCTGGAGGGAATCACACACGTAGGCTTCAGAATAGAAAATACTTCAGAATAACTTCAGTATAAATAAATGGCCAAGTCACCTAAAAAACAAGAAAAGACCACCCGAAGCAAATCCTCTTATATTCTTGGATTCTGGACCCTCTTCGGATTAGGGATTTTAATTATTATTTTCATCTTTTTGCTAGCAGGTTGGGGCGCTTTTGGAAAAATGCCCACTTTCGATGAGCTTGAGAATCCTGAAACCAATCTTGCTACCGAGATCTTTTCTTCTGATGGAGAAACTCTTGGAAAATACTACAGCGAGAATCGTACCCCAATAAGGTATGATGATTTGCCTGATCATCTTGTGGAAGCTCTTGTTGCCACTGAAGATGAACGATTTTATAAGCACTCGGGGATTGATGCAAAAGGCACCTTAAGAGCCGCGGTATTCCTTGGATCACGTGGAGGGGCGAGTACTATTACTCAGCAGCTTTCTAAATTACTTTTTACTGACCAGGTCTCCAATAATCCCATGGCCAGGGTTCTGCAGAAGTTTAAAGAATGGATTATTGCCACACGTCTTGAACGGCAATACACCAAGGAGGAGATCATTACCATGTATTTCAATAAATACGATTTTGTGTATCAGGCAGTGGGAATTCGTTCTGCTTCGAAGATCTATTTCGGGAAAGAAGCTAAAGATCTGGATATTGAAGAATCTGCAGTGCTCGTAGCCATGCTTAAGAATGCGTCCCTTTACAATCCAGTAAGACGCCCGGAAATGGTGCAGCAACGCCGCAACCAGGTTTTTGTTCAGATGTATAAAAACGGATACCTTTCTGAAAAGGAAAAGGATTCCCTGCAAAAACTTCCTTTAATCCTGGACTTCTCTCCGGAAGGCCATGATGAAGGGATGGCCACATATTTCAGAGTTTACCTGCAAGGATTTATGAAAGACTGGATAAAGGAAAACCCAAAACCGGACGGAACTGAATATAATATCTACCGTGACGGACTCAAGATCTACACCAGCATAGATTCCAAAATGCAGGAATATGCCGAAGACGCTGTTAAGAAACATATATCTCACCTTCAGAAGGAATTTGACCGCCAGAACGAAAACAATAAGACAGCACCTTTCAGGGATGTTACCCAAGATGAGGTAAACAATATTATAAGAAACGCTATGAGGAGGTCTGACCGCTGGAAAAAAATGGAGGCCCAGGGAAGATCTCAGGAGGAGATACTTGCATCTTTCGATGAGGTAAGAAATATGAGGGTTTTTAGTTGGGAGGGGATTAAAGACACTCTAATGTCGCCAAAGGACTCTATTTTTTATTATAAAAGTTTCCTAAGAGCAGGCTTAATGTCTATGACTCCACAAACCGGTGAAGTAAAAGCCTGGGTTGGGGGCATTAACTTTAAACACTTTAAATACGATCACGTAAAACAAGGAAAAAGACAGGTAGGTTCTACTTTTAAGCCATTTGTTTATGCAACGGCGATAGATCAGTTGAAACTTTCGCCTTGTGATACTTTGCCTCGAAATCGGTTTACCATTGAATCCGGCAAATACGGGAATGCTAAAGACTGGTCTCCCCGAAACTCTGATGATAAGTATGAAGGGATGATCTCTCTTAAAAATGCCCTGGCACAATCGGTTAATACCGTAACTGCAAGGCTTATAGATAAAACGGGCCCCGGCCCGGTTGTAGACCTTGTTAGGAAACTTGGAGTAGATACCGAGAATTTTTCTACAGGTCCCGCTATAGCCTTAGGAACTGAGGATATGAACTTGTTTGAAATGGTTTCTGCCTACAGTACTTTCACAAATGAAGGTGTTTACATTAAACCATTAATTGTAAACCGAATTGAAGACAAGAACGGAACAGTACTTTTTCAGAATGTTCCCGAAACTCATGACGTGCTTAGTAAGGAAGCAGCTTATGTCACAGTTAATTTAATGGAAGGCGTCACACAAAATGGCTCCGGGGTTCGTTTACGAGGAACTTACGCCAAAGATCTTGACCATTATAAACGCGGGGTGACCGGATATCCTTACGATTTTAAAAATCCTATTGCGGGAAAAACAGGTACAACTCAAAACCAGAGTGACGGTTGGTTTATGGGAATGGTTCCTAACCTGGTAACCGGGGTTTGGGTTGGTGCTGAAGACCGCTCGGTGCACTTCCCGACTTTAACCTATGGGCAAGGTGCGACTATGGCATTGCCAATCTGGGGGATGTATATGAAAGATCTCTATGCTGATGAGGAATTGGAAGTTTCCCAGGATAATTTCCCAAAGCCTGACAATTTATCAATTGAGGTAGATTGTTCAAATTACAATCGGGATAATAGGCAGGATTCAGATACACTTCCGGATGAATTGGATTTTTAAGATTTATCAATTCTGAATAAGATAATTTAAGGCCTCAAAAGCATTGGCCTTAGCTGTTTATTTTTGTATTTTTCGGTAAAAATAACACCGATGATTCGAAAAACAGTAAAAAATGTTCAGGAGGCTCTTCAAGGGGTTGAAGACGGCATGACTTTTATGCTTGGTGGCTTTGGCCTTTCGGGAATCCCCGAAAATGCGATTTCAGAACTTGTTCGCTTAAATAAAAAAGACCTTACCTGTATTTCCAATAATGCCGGAGTAGATGACTTTGGCCTTGGTTTATTACTTCATAAAAAACAGATCAAAAAAATGGTTTCTTCCTATGTGGGAGAAAACGCTGAATTTGAACGCCAGATGCTTAGTGGAGAGCTGGATGTAGAGTTGATTCCGCAAGGTACTCTGGCTGCCAGATGCCAGGCTGCCCAGCAGGGTTTCCCCGCCATTTATACCCCTGCGGGTTACGGAACCGAAGTAGCTGAAGGAAAGGAAACCCGGGAATTTGATGGTAAAATGTATGTAATGGAAGAAGCTTTTAAAGCCGATTTTGCCTTCGTGAAAGCCTGGAAAGGCGATAAAGCAGGGAATCTCATTTTCAAGGGGACTGCCAGGAATTTCAATCCTAACATGTGTGGCGCTGCTAAAATCACAGTTGCGGAAGTAGAAGAACTGGTTGAGCCGGGAGAGCTGGATCCCAACCATGTGCATATTCCGGGGATCTTGGTACAAAGAATCTTTGAGGGTGAAAATTATGAAAAACGCATAGAGCAGAGGACTGTTCGATCTAAAAAATAAATTATGTCTTTAGGAAAAGAAGGAATAGCACAACGCATCGCAAAGGAAGTTAAGGATGGTTATTATGTTAACCTTGGAATTGGTATTCCAACCCTGGTGGCCAATTTTGTGCGAGACGATATAGACGTGGAATTTCAGAGTGAAAACGGGATACTTGGAATGGGACCTTTCCCTTTTGAAGGAGAAGAAGACCCGGATCTGATCAATGCGGGAAAACAAACAATTACAGCCCTTCCCGGAGCGAGTTTTTTCGATTCAGCAATGAGTTTTGGAATGATTAGGGGGAAGCATGTACATTTAACTATCCTTGGTGCAATGGAAGTTGCCGAGAACGGCGATATCGCCAACTGGAAGATTCCGGGCAAGATGGTAAAAGGCATGGGTGGTGCTATGGACCTTGTGGCAAGTGCCGATAATATTATCGTAGCCATGATGCATACCAATAAGGCTGGTGAGTCTAAACTATTAAAGCGATGTACCCTTCCTCTTACCGGCGTTGGTTGTGTGACCAGAATCGTTACTAATCTCGCGGTTATAGAAGTTACTGAAGACGGATTTAAGCTTCTTGAAAGAGCCCCGGGGGTTAGTGTAGAAGAAATCAAAAAAGCAACCGAAGGCAAGCTAATAGTAGAAGGAGAAATTCCAGAAATGCAATTATAAAAATTGAAGTTTCCTGAAAAGTTCAGAAATAATATTTATCTAACTTTTCAGGAAACCAAATTATCTAGGCATCAAGGAATGAGGTGGAAGTTTCTTTGATATTGATAATAAATTCTATAGCCTCATCTCGCGAAATAACTTCACCTCTCGAGTTAGCCTGAGAAAAATAATCATACCAGCCGGCATCCTTTAAATTTTCCTCCAGCATTTTTACTTCCTCTTTTGTGGGCATTTTCCAAACGGTCATATAACGATAATCGCTGCGGTAAGGAGTGTGTTCGTCGTTACGAGCCCAACCAAGGTTTTCTACACCGCGTGACTTCATTTCTGCTATTCTATCCTCCATTTTTTTAAAGACACTACGACGCTCTTCGGTAGAAAGTTTGAGCCATTTGCGGGTAACATTCCACATTTCAACGTATAAATACATAATTTTCGGTTTTTTGGTTAGAATAAAGTCCAGGCTGAATCCATTAAAAGAATTTAACCATCTTAAAGTTACGAATTTTTGAAGAGGATTACGGGGTGTTTTAACTGAAGTTTAGCTGAAAATGCCTTTAAACTGAAATAACCTCTTCTTCTGCAAGCAGTTTTTCCTGCCGGAATTTCAGAATAATTTGTGCGATAGCCAGCACGTCTTTCTCACAATATCTTATTATCCTTTCCGGATCATTTTCTTCATAAAATACCTTGCATACATCACTACCGCTTATGTCGTCTTTTGGGGAAGGAATTCCTAAGATATTAGTAAGCAGCTTAAGAGAAGTAAAATGTTTGTAATCTCCGAATTTCCATAGTTCCAGGGTGTCAAGATGAGGTACTTCCCATGGTTTCTTGCCAAATAGGTTGAGTTTTATCGGCAAAGGAAGATCATGGATAAGCATTCTGCGGGCAATAAAAGGAAAATCAAATTCCTTTCCATTATGTGCACAAAGAAGATGATATGGTTGAAAAAAATGAGTTTCCAAAAGTTCACTAAAGTCTTTAAGAAGTTGCTTTTCCTCCCCGCTATAAGTGGTTATCCTAAAACTTCGGTCTTCATTTTTAAAACTGAAAAATCCTACCGAGATACAAACAATTTTCCCGAACTCGGCCCATATTCCTGCACGGTCATAAAAATCTGCAGGTGTAAATTCATCCTTGCGCTGGTACAGGGTCTTATCTTCCCATAGGATTTTTCTCTCTTCGCTTAGTTCATTAAACGTTGCGGTTTCGGGTACGGTTTCAATATCAAGAAAAAGTACGTTCTCCAGCTTTATTTTATGAAGCATTGTTTAAAATTTTATAAGTTTCATCAATATACCTAAAGAAATCAGGGGAATGCTGGGCATCGTCTTTTCTCTTAATAAATTTTTCACCCAATCTAACTATGATAAGATCATCCTCGGGAATTATGATCACATATTGTCCCTGTACCCCTCGCATATAGAAAATTTCTTTTTCCATATAATCGCTTAACCAAAATCCATAACCGTATTCAGGACTGTCTTTAAATCTGGGTTTGGTCATATTTTCAATAAAATTGGCATTTAGTAACTGTTGGTCTTCCCACCTACCTTTGTTTTTGAACAATTTCCCAAATCTGGCAAAATCCCGGGCGTTTGAAGCTATACAGCAATAAGCCTTTTCCATGCCGTGTTTTTCACTGTCCAGTTGCCAGAAGGCATTGCTCAGCATTCCCATAGGTTTCCAGAAATTTTCACTAAGATATTCTGATAAATTACGGTCTGTGGCTTTTTCCAGAACCATACCCAGAAGTTGCGTGTTCCCACTTAAATATTTAAATTCTTTGCCCGGAGTTTCGGTTACTTCGAGCTCTAAAATCTGCTTCCGAATGTTATTGTCAAAATATGCCCTCGCTGTCATTCCGAAGGGGTTATAATAATCTTCATCCCAGTTTAGCCCGGAAGACATGGAAGCCAGGTCTCCTACCGTTAGGGCTTCATCGAATTGCGGATAAAAATCGGCTACCGGCTGATCTAAACTTTCTATATGGCCCTGCATGATAGCTTTTCCTAACATGGCCACGACGATACTCTTAGCCATGGAAAAGGAGTTAGATCTTAAAGGTGGAGTGTAATCATTATAATATTTTTCAAACCAGATACTATCATTTTTAATAATTAAGAAGGCCACTGTTTTTAGCTCTTCATTTAACTCCTCTAAAGCATCTGTGGGTTCTTCCGCATTATAATCAGAATGTTTGGGCCACTCCTGTCCGTTATCTCCGGCTTCAATGATCCTGTTGTCAAATTCATGATAGTCTGAAATATATGCGGTAGTATACCCGTTGAGGTAAGTAATCCTGGCACCTCTTAATAAATATTCATAATCGAGAATATAGATTAATAAAAACACCAGTAATATGGAACCGAAGCTAATTCCGACTACTCTTAAAAATTTCTTCATCACTGATTAATATTAGTTTTTACCTAAAAAAGACTTTGTTGTACTAGAGCTCCTTCATGATGGAGTAAGTATCTTTTTCGTTCAAGTCCCCCTGCATAACCGGTTAAAGAACCATCACTTCCTATTACCCTATGGCACGGAACTACTATCCACACCGGATTTTTTCCATTTGCTGAAGCCACGGCCCTAATGGCATTAACATCACCTAATTTTTTTGAAAGTTCTAAATAAGATAAAGTTTTACCATATGGAATCTCCAGAAGAGCATGCCATACCTTTTTCTGAAAATCTGTGCCCTGCAGATCGAGTTTTAAATCGAATTCTTTCAGATCACCTTTAAAATAAGCCTGAAGCTGTTGAATCGCAGGTAATAAAAAATCCGGAATATCTGAGGTTGTTTGTTGCTCTTCATCCAGGAATTTGATTTCTGAAATTCCCGCCTCACTTCCGCTAATCCTTATTGCTCCCTGTTGAGTCTTCAGAAATATCTTCATTGTTATTTTTGTCTTTTTCCTGGTTCCGTTTAATCAGTCCCAGGCGTTTAGCACGTCGCTCCCAGTTTTTACGGGCTAGTAACTGCATATCTTCAATGCTGTCGCTCTCGTCCATTATCTCAAGCCCCAACAGGGTTTCAATAATGTCTTCCATGGTAACCAGGCCTACGGTATTTCCAAATTCATCTACCACAACGGTAATTTGTCCTCTTTCCTGTACGAATCTCTCAAATAATTCGGGAATAGGAGTATGGGCCGGGATCATAAAGATTTCCCGCTTTATACTGCTTAGCGGCTGTGGCCCTTTTTGGTCTATCATTTCTTCCAGGACATCGTCCTTAAGTATAAAACCTGTTATATTATTAGGCTTGCCTTTATAAACAGGAATCCGGGAAAATTTCAGGTTTCTATGATTTCGGTGAAAATCTTCTATCGAGGTGTCTTCATTTTCGGTAACAGCAACTGAAAATGGAGTCATCACATCCTTTGCTTGTACTGATTTAAAAACCAATAAATTTTTAATCACCGTAGTTTCGCTTTCTTCAAAAACACCTTCTTCTTCCGCAGCATCTGTTATAGCAGCAAACTCTTCTCTACTCATAGAAGTTACGTGAGCAGATTTCCCAATTAATTTTGTGGTGAGCATCATTAGCCATAAAATCCCGGTATATTTCAGCGGAAAGATCATTGCGCTTAGAACTTTAGCCGTGAAATTCCCCAGCTTCTGCCAGTAGGTTGCGCCGATGGTCTTAGGGATAATTTCAGATAAAATCAGAATAGCCAGGGTCATTATAGCTGAAACAATACCCACAGCATTAGTTCCGTCACCAAAGG
>NZ_JBEPWD010000016.1:0-42639 GCF_041642575.1 Salegentibacter sp.
TGTGTCTGGGGAATCAAACTGAATTTTTCATTACCAGTGATGAACCTTTCGATTCGGTAAAATGGGAATTCGGAGACGGAAATTCTTCAACTTCAGAAGCTCCGAAGCATACTTACGCTTCTTCCGGTAGTTATGTGGTAAGCCTAATAAAGTACATAGATGGAGAGGCCCTGGATCCTATTCGTAAAGAAATCTTCCTTGCTGAAGTTCCTGAAATCTTGGATAAATATGAACTTATTCAATGTGATACAGGAGAAGATACCAACGATGGAATTGCAATGTTTAATCTTCAGCAGGCTAAAGATCCTCTAACTTACAATAACCCCAACACCCAGGCAGTTTTTTATGAAGATTATCAAACCGCGGTAAACGATTCGCTAAACCAACTCACGATTGATGATTTTTATACCAACCAAAGCCCGGGACAGGTGGTCTACGCAAAGATCAACCAGTTTAATTCTGAATGCTTTGATATCGCTGAAGTTACATTGAAAACAAAACCTACCATAGATCTTTCTCCGGCACCAGCACCCGGCTGTGATCTGGGAGATGGAACAGCTGAATTTAACCTCGAGAGGATTCGTCAAAATATAATTGCTGATCTTAATCTTCCTGCCGGAATTGAACTAAGTTTCTACGAAGATGAAGACAAGGCGGCTATAGGCCAAAACCCTCTACCCGATCTTCATATTTCTGAAGCTGGCACACTCTACCTGCGAGCCGATCATCAAAGTATTTGTTACGGTTTTGGCAATATGGAGATGGAAGTCAACCCATTTCCAGAGGTGGAGTCCGTAACCGAATTGAATGTGTGCCCTTCAGCTTTTCCTTTAGAAATTTCGCCAAATATAACCATCCCTGATAATGCCGATTTCAGCTTTTACTGGGAAGATGGAAATGTTGGAAGGAACCTTTATATATCAGGACCGGGCAACTATTCTGTAGAGATTATTGATAACAATATTGGCTGCGGAAGGACTGTTTCTTTTGAAATCAATGAGCTCTCAGGACTTTCAATTAAGGATGTGGAAGTAGAAAGTCGCGGCGACAGCAGCACTCTGAATGTAATCTACGATTCAGAGACTCCTGTTTCATTTTCGTTGGACGATATAAACGGTCCTTACCAGGCGAGTCCTCGTTTTAGGGATGTACCGGGAGGCCCACATATGATCTACGCAAGAAATACGAATGATTGTGGAATCGTAGAAAAGAAGATCCTGGTTTTTGGATTTCCAACTTTTTTCACCCCTAATTACGATGGTTACAACGATAGCTGGAAACCTTATCAAATTCAGGATCCGGAATATAGAATAAAAAGCATCCATATTTTTGATCGCTACGGAAAACTGATAAAGGAACTTGACCCCGATGGAGTTGGTTGGGACGGGACCTATAATGGAAGTGCTATGCCTTCTGATGATTACTGGTTTAAGATTACTCTTGAAAACGACCGGGAATTCAAAGATCATTTTAGCCTGAAGCGGGAACGAAATTAGCATTTTGTTATTCTAAAAGGTATGATAATTGCTTAATTGGAAAGGCTATAGCAAAAGAAATTTATGAAATTTAATATACAATCAGAATACAAACCAACCGGAGACCAACCCGAAGCCATACGTCAACTGGTGGAAGGACTGAATAAGAATGACCGTTATCAAACGCTCCTGGGAGTTACAGGTTCTGGTAAAACCTTTAGTATGGCCAATGTGATTCAGGAAGTACAGAAACCTACCCTGGTCCTGGCCCATAACAAAACCCTGGCTGCTCAGCTCTATTCAGAATTCAAGCAATTCTTCCCGGATAATGCTGTTGAATATTTTGTGAGTTACTATGACTACTATCAACCTGAAGCCTTTATTCCTTCCTCGGGCACCTATATAGAAAAAGACCTTTCCATAAACGAGGAGATCGAGAAACTGCGACTTAGTACAACTTCTTCTCTTTTAAGCGGAAGAAGGGATGTGCTGGTTGTCGCCTCAGTATCCTGTTTGTATGGTATTGGGAATCCTGTAGAATTTCGCAAAAACGTTGTTACCATTGAAAGGGATATGAGAATTTCCCGTACAAAATTATTACACCAGCTCGTGCAGAGCCTTTACTCCCGTACTGAAGCTGAATTTTCCCACGGAAATTTCAGAATTAAAGGAGATACCGTAGATGTCTATCCGAGTTATGCCGATAATGCTTTCAGGATCCACTTTTTTGGAGATGAGATTGAGGAAATTGAAGCCTTCGATCCCGGCACAAATGATGTGATCGAGAAATATGAGCGATTGAATATTTATCCTGCAAACATGTTTGTGACTTCCCCTGATGTACTTCAGGGAGCCATTCATATGATTCAGGATGATTTGGTGAAACAGGTGGATTATTTCAGAGATATCGGGAAGCACCTTGAAGCGAAACGCCTGGACGAAAGAACAAATTTTGACCTGGAGATGATTAGGGAGCTTGGTTATTGTTCGGGAATAGAAAACTATTCGAGATACCTGGACGGAAGGAAGCCCGGTACGCGCCCTTTCTGTCTTTTGGATTATTTCCCCGATGATTATTTAATGGTGGTTGATGAAAGCCACGTGACCATTCCGCAGGTACACGCAATGTACGGCGGTGACCGCTCCAGAAAGGAAACCCTGGTGGATTATGGGTTCAGACTTCCAGCAGCGATGGACAACAGGCCTTTAAAATTTGAAGAATTTGAAGCCTTGCAAAATCAAGTGGTTTACGTTAGCGCCACGCCTGCCGATTACGAACTTCAGAAGTCAGAAGGTGTTTATGTGGAACAGGTTATACGCCCAACCGGTTTGCTGGACCCGGTAATTGAAGTCAGGCCAAGTTTAAATCAGATCGATGACCTGGTTGAAGAAATTCATGTTCGTGTAGAAAAAGACGAGCGCGTTCTGGTGACCACGCTAACGAAAAGAATGGCTGAAGAACTCACAAAATATTTAACCCGAATTGATATTCGCTGTCGGTATATACATTCAGATGTTGATACCCTGGAGCGGGTGGAAATAATGCAAGACCTGCGAAAGGGAATATTTGATGTTCTTATAGGGGTAAACCTT
This sequence comes from Salegentibacter sp., assembly GCF_041642575.1. Lineage (NCBI taxonomy): Bacteria > Pseudomonadati > Bacteroidota > Flavobacteriia > Flavobacteriales > Flavobacteriaceae > Salegentibacter > Salegentibacter sp. The sequence goes on from NZ_JBEPWD010000016.1 coordinate 3,069, forward strand.
CTTCGGGAAGGCTTGGATTTACCCGAGGTCTCCCTCGTAGCTGTTATTGATGCAGACAAAGAAGGTTTTCTACGGAGTAATCGTTCCTTAACCCAGACCGTTGGTCGTGCCGCACGGCACGTAAACGGAAGGGCTATTCTTTATGCTGATAAGATTACAAATAGTATGCAGAAGACCATAGACCAAACCAATTATCGCAGGGAGAAACAAATCGCTTACAATAAGGAACATAACATCACTCCTACTCCGCTGGTGAAAAAGATAGACAGTGCATTGGTTAAGCAAAAGCTGGATGTGTATGACTATGAGAAACCATTAACTACAAAGGCTGCTGAGGCCGAAATGGCATATCTCACCAAACCGGAAATTGATAAAAAAGTAAGAGAAAAACGCAAAGCAATGGAGGCTGCTGCAAAAGACCTGGATTTTATGGAGGCAGCCCGATTACGCGATGAAATAAAAGTTTTACAGGAAAAAGCGAAAGAAAAAGCTTGATTTTATTAGGGTTTCCCCGTAAATTTTATAAAAAGAGAATTTTTTTTTGAATTTAGGCTATTTTTAAATCCTCCATTACACGTAGCGAACTTTCACTAAATTCATTCAAAGATGAAATGGACAGTTCTCTTCATTGTATTTTTTTCGCACATATCTCTCCACTCGCAGGTAGGTGTTGGAACCACTTCTCCCGGAGCACAGCTTGATATCGTGGCTTCCGATCCCTCAAATCCCGAGAATATTGATGGCCTTTTAATTCCCAGGCTGAATAGTTTTCCTTCGGGTAATCCGGGTGCTACGCAGCATGGGATGTTGATTTTTCTAAACAAGGACCTTCCTTTATTCCCATCAGGATTTTATTATTGGCACAATAATGAGTCGGAATGGAAATCCATCGTCTCCGATGCGCAGGCTGCTAACTTTTATGAAGAAAAAACTTCAGAAAGTCCCGGAAACATTGATGAACCCATTTTCAGAAAAGGAAATATCGGCATAGGAACCGAAGAAATTGTCAGTAAACTTCAAATTGCGATAAATCCCGGAGAAGACCTTGATATCAAAAAAGGTTTAGAAATAGACAATAGCAATTCAGCAGACACCCGAAATACCTATGGAATTGAAGTCAGGAATCGCAGTAAAACCAATGCCAAAAAATATGGAATAAAAAACCATGTCACCGGCGATGGTGGCGGGAAACGATACGGTATCTATAATACAACGTCTCAAGGCGCCAGTGGTTCAGATATTTATGGCATCTATAATTCTGTGGGAAGAACAGAGGGGGCTACCAGCTATAATTACGGGATTTACACTGAAATAGGAGCAGCTTCCGGTAGAGGAAATATCTATGGAATTTATGCAAAGGCTGAGGGAAACAGCAGTTCAGAAGTTTATGCCGGTTATTTTGCAGGTCGCCTGGGTATTGGAAGCGATCCGTCCAGCGATTATGTTTTACCCGATGAAAGAGGCAGCGAAGGGCAGGTTCTAATGGCAGAAAAGAACGGGGAAGTTAAATGGAAAAATAGTGGGCATAAGGTTTACACCTCTACCGGGAGTGCAACTGGCAATTATAATATTCCTGATGAAACCTATACCTTAAGAATTAACAATAACCTATCGGGAATTAATATACCTTCAGCTTCTGCCAATAAGGGACGAATCATAATATTAATTGGATTGCCTGGTATTTCTACCAAAACTTTGAATTTCCAGGAGAGTTTTCAGCTTTGGGATATCCAAACGAACACCCAGATAAACCAAATTAATTCTAATGAGGTGTTTACTATTCAAAGTGCGGGTAATCGATGGCTACTTTTATATAGATAAGAGGAAATCCTATTTTTCTAAACGAATTCTCACATCCACAGCGGTTAAGTCTTTTTGGGTAGCAATAAGGGGATTGAGGTCTAATTCTGCAATTTCCGGTACCACAACTAACAGCTCAGAAATTTTAACAATAGTGTCAGCAAACAATTGGATATTTATACCGTTTTGCCCTCTAACACCATTTAATATTGGATATGCTTTCAGATCAGAGATCATTTTAATGGCATCCTCATTTGAAACAGGAGTCATGACAGCACTTACATCTTTTAAAACCTCAACAAAAATACCTCCCAACCCACATAAAATAACGTGAGGATAATTGGTTTCCTTCTTCGCACCAATAAAAAGCTCCATCCCTTTTAACATGGGCTGTATTATAACAGAAGTAGCTCCTTCAATTTGCATCAATTTGTGGAAGGCTTCGTATAATTCGGCTTCATTGGAAATATTTAAAATAACACCACCCACATCAGATTTGTGCAAGGGCCCCTCAACTTTTAGAACTACAGGATAGGTAATTGATTCTGAAATAGTGTGTAGTTCCGTTTTATTCTTAACATGAAACGGAGTAGCAAAATTTACGCCTGCATAATCCAATAATTTAATGGCAGATTCTGTCGGCATGTATCCATTGGGTAACCCTTCTATTAGTTTTCTTGTTCTTTGGAAAAATTTAAAGTCGGTATTTATATTATTATCACTAGCCAATGGACGATTAATCACCTTAGCTAAGGCATTTCCAAATAAAACTTCATCAGAAAAGGCAATATTCCCTTTCTTTAAAAACTGATTAATTTCGTTTTTCGCATTCACCACCGATGGTAAGATGGCATAGACCGGTTTTTCAGACTTCTTGATTTTCTTATCCAGTACTTCATATACATCATCTACAGCTATTAAGCCCGGACTTCCAAAAATAACTGCCATGGCATCAATTTCGGGAGAATTTTCACAGAATTCAATAATGGCATCTAATTGCTGGGCATTGCCCGTTGCTAAAAAATCAATTGGATTAGAAACGGAGGACCCGTGAAATAATTGACTTAACAAAATTTCGGCATTCTTTCCATCCAATGGAGGAATATTTATTCCATTCTCAGACAATACATCTGTAAGCATTACGGCAGGTCCTCCGGCATGGGTAATGATTGCTATATTTTTTCCTTTAATTTCTTTCTGCAGGAGTATCCCTGCAATAGTAATAAGTTCGTTTCTGCCATAGCAGCGTATTATTCCGGCTTTTTTAAACAGTGTATCTATAAAAAGATCAGAATTGGCTATTGCCCCGGTATGAGAGGAAGCCGCCCTGTTTCCTGCTTCAGAACTACCGGCTTTTATAGCGGCTATTTTGCAACCTTTGCGTATTAAGGAAATGGTATGCTTTAAAAATTTGAGTGGGTTCTTAATGCTCTCAATATACAGTAGCTTTACTTTTGAACTTGATTCCTTTACAAAAGAGTTGTCCAAATATTCCAAAATCTCCTCTACCCCTATTTGAGCACTATTCCCCACTGTATAAATACTGGAAAAGGTGAGCCCCATATTTTTTGCAGCTTCAATGATGAAAACTGCTGTTGCACCGGAACCGGAAACAAAATCAACTCCTTTTTCATCAAGTTTAGGGATGGGTGTAGTAAAAACTCCGGTATAATGTTTATTAATTAATCCAATATTATTAGGACCTAACAAACTTCCACCTGCCTCATTGATTATTCTAACAATGTCTTTTTCTAGTTGTTCCCCACTCTCGTCCTTTTCACTAAAACCTGCTGAAAAAATAATAAAGCCTTTCGTGTTTTTTTGCTGCGTAAGAACTTTAACGGCTTCATAGACAAATTTTGCTGAAATAGCTATGATGGCTAAATCTACTTCGGGAACATCATTGATTTTATTATAAGAGGTTAGCCCTTGAACGACATTCTTTTTTGGGTTTACTACAAATAATTTTCCTTTAAATTTATGATCGATTAAATTCTTGAGGACTCTGCCACCGGGACTATGTATATTATCTGACCCACCAACAATCACTATACTTTTAGGATGAATTAATTTTGAGTGAAGCATACAAGATGAGGATTTTATACTTGTAAAGTAAATTATTTAAAAAGGCTTTTTAGCTGATCGCCATCACATTTTGTTTAATTAAATTTTTGTTGCTTTGATAAGATAGTTAAACCATAAGGATATGTATGCATTTTCAAACGCGGTTAATTCCATGCATTCAGAGGACATTAAGCAATTAATGAAACAGGCATCCGGAAAAAGCATGATTTCATTTGCCGGTGGGATGCCCAACAATGACTTGTTCCCGTTAAAACAGATTGATGACATTTACAATTCCCTCCCTGAAGAGATAAAAAAATTATGTTTTCAATATGGTCCAACCTCCGGGTATCCTCCTTTGGTCAAATCCCTCGAAAACTATTTGGAAAACAAGGGATTAGCAGTAGGTAATAATAAAATTTTAATCACTACCGGTTCACTTCAGGCCATTTCTATTATTACTCAGGAATTTGTTAACGAAGGAGATATTATATTGACAGAGAACCCCAGTTTTGTTGGAGCCTTATCGGTTTTTGAAACCTTTGGAGCTGAGATACATAGTATCCCCATTGACAAAGATGGTATAGATATACAAGCATTAAAAGATAAAATTAATTCTTTAAATCGGACACCAAAGTTTTTATATGTTACACCGAATTATCATAATCCGGCCGGTATCATTTACACCCCTGAAAGAAAAAAAGAGCTATTGGAAGTCTTATCCGGTACGGGAATAATTCTGCTGGAGGATGATGCATATAGTGATTTGTTTTTTAAAGTAAAGGAAAAACACCTAACCCGATCCATGAAATCATTTGGGGTGAAGGATGTGGAAATAATTTATACAGGATCATTTTCAAAAATACTTGGCCCTGGTTTTAGATTAGGCTATATGCTATCTTCTGAAGAAATTTTCGAAAAAGCAGAATCAGTCAAACAAGCATTTGATGCCTGTACTTCTAATTTCATGCAAATTTTAGCAAATGAGTTTTTAGCTCAACATAAACTGGAACCGTATTTAGAATTTTTAAGAAATGAATATTTAGAACGTAAAAATTTACTTCAAAGACATTTAGAAGCCTATATGCCGGAAGAAATTACCTGGAATGAACCAAAAGGAGGTTTTTATATCTGGCTTAAATTACCGGCCCATATTAAATCAACAGATATATTTAAAGAAACCGTTAAGGAAGGGGTGGTATTTGTAACGGGGAGGACCTTTGATCCCGCCAGTAAGAAAGATGACAGGTTACGCCTTTCTTATTCGAATATGCCGAAAGATAGTATCGAAAAAGGGGTAGTTATTCTATCTAAAGCCATAAAAAGAGTCCTTGAGAATTCCGAGGTCTTTCTAAAATAAAAACAATATTGACTTGGATACGGAGTGTTAATTTTTTTTAACCGTTTATTTCTTAGTTGCCAAATTTGTGAAATCTTCAGCAACTTTTTTACCTTCAAAAAAAGCTTCCTGGTTCAACTTGATAATCCTTTCACTTTTATGTTGAAATAACCTGGTGATAGCTACCAACAAACTTTCTTCCGATAAGGGCAATATGGCAGAGGCCGCTCCCAATAACACCATATTAGCAGCCTTGGAATTTCCTATGGATTTTGCAATTTCAGTAGCATTTATAATGATATTATTCGGGTGTTTTTTTATTTGATCAAACAAATCATTTTTATCAGGGTAGTTGTCCGTATTAATAAATGGTTCTGAATCTGTTACCAACCAACCATCTTCCTTTAAAAAGGGCAAATACCTTAATAATTCCATTGGCTCTACTGATAGAATTAAATCTGCTTTTCCCTCAGGGATTAGGTCAGAAAATATTTCTTTATCCGATATTCTTACATGGGATTGAACAGCGCCACCACGTTGGCTCATCCCATGAACTTCTGATTGTTTAATGAATAAATTTTCGCTTAAAGCAGCTGTATCCAGAACCGCAGCAATTGTTAGAATACCTTGACCGCCAACACCTGATAATATAATATTTGTTTTCATCTGTTTAAACTTAATAGTTCTTAGCTAGTTAAGAGAGAATGCTTACCATGAATGAGTTCACATTGCTCGTTTACTCTAATTTAGTGATTCAATTTTGGCTTTTATTTCCTTTTTCTGTTCTCTGGACAATCTCACACAAGGTCTTTCAGAAATTATGACCGAAACACCTTTATATTTTAATTCGTTTCGCAATACTTCTACATTCTGTTCATGATTCTTTTTTAGAGGTATAATAGTTTTCAGGTGCTCCGGTTGGATTCCAATTCCCAGACAAATATTATGTAATCTACCAACAGCTGTTGATTCCTGGGCTCCTGTCATTGCAATTGCGGAGTTATCTGAAATAATAACAGTTATGGGTGAGTTTTCATATACGGCATCCAAAAGCCCTGTCATTCCGGAATGGGTAAAGGTTGAATCGCCAATAACCGCAATAGCATTCTCCAGGCCTGCATCTGCAGCACCTTTCGCCATTGTAATAGAGGCTCCCATATCGATCAAGGCATTAATGGTATTTAAAGGCGGTAAAGCGCCGAGTGCGTAACAACCAATATCACCAAAAACACTTTTATTTCCTATATCTGCGACAACTTCATTAATAGTATTAAATAGGTCTGTATGCCCACAACCTTCACAAAGCTGAGGTGGCCTTGGAGTAACTACAGGAGGAATAGGATTTACACTTTCTTCCTTTATTCCTAATATTTTTCCAACTATGGTGGGATTCAGTTCTCCTGTTCTAGGAAGATCACCGGACAATTTTCCTCTAATTTTATCATTTTCCTCAAAGTAATTGTGCAATAACTCTTCAACGACGGGGTAACCTTCTTCTATAACCAGGATCTTCTCACAATGCCGGTATAAAGCCTTTACTTTTTCTCTGGGTAACGGATATTGGGACACCTTTAATATAGAATATGAAGATTCATTTTCTCCAATATTTTCCATCACATAGTTATATGCTATTCCACATGCGATGATCCCTATCCCATTTTGATCTCCTAATTTCAGTTTATTAAATTCTGATTTTTCAGAAAGTTCTATTAAAGTACCTTGTTTATTAACCAATAAATCAAACTGCTTTCTAGCATTCATAGGAAGCAAAGCAAAACGTGAAGTATCTAATGGTAAATTGATCTCGTTTTGATGATGTCTTTCCTTAACATATATTCCTGCGCGGGAATGCGATAAACGGGTAACCATTCTTAATAATACAGGCAATTTTAATTCTTCAGACAGATCAAAAGCATACAACATAAGGTCATAGGCTTCTTGCTGATTCGATGGTTCCAATGTGGGAATCATCGCAAATTTTCCATAAAAACGTGAATCCTGCTCATTCTGTGATGAGTGCATAGAAGGATCATCAGCTACTACAACTACGAGTCCGCCATTTATTCCGGAAACAGCCATATTCATGAATACATCTGAAGCTACATTTAACCCAACATGCTTCATTACTACCATAGATCTCTTGCCAACATAAGACATCCCCAAAGCAGCTTCCATAGCGGTTTTTTCATTAACAGACCAGGTTGTATGAATCTTTAATTCCTTAGCAAGTTTCGATTTTTGAATATATTCTGTTATTTCAGTTGAAGGAGTACCAGGATAAGCATAAACACCTGACAAACCGGCGTCAATACTACCTTGAGCAAGCGCTTCATTACCTAATAGTAAACTTTTCATCTGTTATTATTTTTATAGACGGATGCAATGCCTGGATAATCTGTAGATTTTTAAATTCTTAACAGGCATTCCATAAAATACTCCCGGTTATAATAACTAATTTAAAAGTATCATGAGCAATTAGGTATGACGGAGGTCATACTCTAAGGATATTTCAGACTATTTTCGATTTAATTAAAATCACCTGCTTCCTTAAAACAACAAACCCCATAGAAATTCTATAGGGTTTAAACAATCGGTAGGCTAATTATTACTTGATCTCAATCAATCTTTTCGCCTGCACCTTAGCTTCTTCTCTTTTAGGCAGACCGATAAACAAAACTCCATCCTTGTATGAAGCAGAAATCTTTTCGGTATCTACGCTTTCGGGTAAACTAAAGGCCCGCTTAAAATTGCTATAGCTGAATTCCCGCCTGGTATACTTGCCATTTTTTTCTGAAGTTTCTTTTTCATTCTTTTCTTCAGAAGAAATAGTCAATACATCGTTATCAAGCTCAATATTGAAATCGGCTTTGGTTTTTCCAGGTGCAGCTACCTCCACGGTAAATGCTTCATCATCTTCCTGAATGTTCACTGCAGGAATACTGGTACCAATACTATTTACATTAGTAGTTCCGCCTAACCAATCGGTTTTAAACATATCATCAAAAACCGATGGCAACCAATTGGTCTCATCTCTTTTAATTAAACTCATAGCTTTTATATTTTTAGTTAAACTTTTTATTTCTGAAATGTATTTAGCAAATTAAATTCCATTCAAAATACAATGACTATTTGTCTGCTTTAAAGGGGTTTAGACTGTCTTTTTGACGTAAAGCAGTAAATTAACTGAACTATTCTTTTAGGAAATAACTAACTTAGACCAAACAATTATTCTATGAAAGAACTATGGGCAAAGTTTAGAACTGTTTGCTTTTCCATCCAAAGCAAGATTGCCTTCTACCCTTCTCTCTTTGCTATTATTGGATTTTTCCTCGCTTTTGTAATGATCTACGCCGAAAATCGGGGAATTTCTGCATATCTTATGGAGAATACACCAACCCTGGTCGTAAATAATGGCAATACTGCTTTAACAATTCTGAGTGCGTGTATTACTGGGCTGATCTCAATGATGGTTTTCAGTTTTTCAATGGTGATGGTTTTGCTAAACCAGGCCTCAACAAATTATTCTCCCAGACTATTACCGGGTTTGATCTCCAATAAAAAACACCAGGTGATTCTGGGAATTTACCTGGCAACAATTCTCTACTGTATTTTTATTGCCATTTCAATTCAACCTGACGGTGAATCTTATCAAATTCCGGGTTTTTCAGTTCTGATAGGAATAATTTTCACAGTGATCTGTATGGGGGCTTTTATTTATTTTATCCATACCATCTCGCAAAGTATACAGATTAATCATATCCTGGATGGAATTTATGAATCAGCTAAAAATCGCCTGAGCTTTTTAATTAAAGACCCGGCAGACACCACAAAGGATTTCCCGGATAGCAAAAACTGGCCGGAGTACTACACGGAAAAAAGCGGGTATTTTCAACATCTGAATCTTAAAAATCTGAAGGCAGTTTGTGACAACGAAGAAATTAGTATCCGGATTCTTCCCGTAAAAGGAGAATTTGTTTTGAAAGGGAATCCCTTGTTCAGAGCTTCAAAAAAGCTAGATGAGAAAACCCTAAAAGAATTACAGGACACGATAGTTTTCTCCCGGGGAGAACTGGTTTCGAGAAATTATGCACTCGCATTTAAACAAATTACCGAGATTATAGTGAAGGCCATGTCTCCGGGAGTAAATGATCCCGGCACAGCACTAAATGGATTGGATTACCTTACAGAACTTTTCTCAATGAGGATGCTCAAAAATGACTCGAGCATTCATATCACAGATAAAGGAAACAGAATTAAAGAAAATGTACTTGATTTTAAAGAACTAATGTACAATGTCATGGCCTCCCTGCGAACGTATTGCAAAGAGGATATTACCCTTGTTCAAAAACTTGGCCTAATGTTCCAATATTTAAAAAATCGGGAAAGCATAGACCCCGGTTTTTATAATGTAATAAATGATGAGGCTAAAACCTTGATTTTTGATGCCTTTGAGGAAATCACCAATCCGAAGGATCAGGAGCTACTTAAGGAACTTTCTGAAAAATTAAATTTGAATAATTAACAGGCTGCAGTAAGAAAAGTTTAATTTTGCTTTATGGCATTAACAAATAACGATATTTTCAAGAAACTAAGAGTGGCTCATAAATTACGCGATGATGATATCGTTAAAATATGTGCGCTGGTAGATTTTAAGGTAACAAAAAGTGAAATAGGTGCTATTTTCCGCAGTGAAGATCATCCTAAATATATGGAGTGCGGCGACCAGTTCCTTCGGAATTTCCTCAACGGACTCATAATTCACCTTCGCGGGCCAATGCCTGAAAAGAAGCCCAAAAAGAAACAGGAATAAAAGTAAAAACCTCTTTCAGCAATGAAAGAGGTTTTTACTTAATAAACATTGACGGGAGCTTAACGCACCAGTTTTTTATACTTGATTCGCTTAGGCATTAGATCTCCACCCAAACGTTTCTTTTTATTTTCTTCATAATCAGAGAAACTTCCTTCAAAGAAATAAACCTGGGAATCTCCTTCGAAAGACAAAATATGCGTACAAACTCTATCCAGGAACCATCTGTCGTGAGAGATCACTACAGCACATCCCGCAAAATTCTCCAGGCCTTCTTCCAAAGCCCGCAGGGTATTTACATCCAGGTCGTTGGTAGGCTCATCGAGTAGTAGCACGTTGCCTTCCTCTTTAAGCGTCATCGCTAAATGCAGTCGGTTTCTCTCTCCACCCGATAGCATATTTACTTTTTTATTCTGTTCGCTTCCGCTGAAATTAAATCTGCTTAAATAAGCTCTTGAATTCACCTGACGGCCGCCCATCATAATGAGTTCCTGCTCATCGCTGAAATTTTGCCAGATGGTCTTTTCAGGATCAATATTGGAATGCGCCTGATCTACATAAGCGATCTTCGCGGTTTCTCCAACCTCAAAAGTCCCTTTATCTGGTTTTTCTTCTCCCATAATCATTTTGAAGATCGTGGTCTTCCCTGCTCCATTCGGTCCAATAATACCAACGATTCCTGCCTGAGGTAAATTGAAATTCAGATCTTCATAAAGCAATTTATCGCCAAAAGCTTTGCTAACTCCTTTCGCCTCGATAACATTCGTACCAAGCCTTGGACCATTAGGAATGTATATTTCTAGTTTTTCGTCTACCTGCTTTTGATCCTGACTAAGCAATTTGTCGTAGTTATTAAGTCGGGCTTTTTGTTTGGCCTGGCGTCCTTTAGGATTCATCTTTGCCCATTCCAATTCCCGTTCAAGTGTTTTCTGGCGTTTGCTCGCCTGTTTTTGCTCCTGCGCCAAACGTTTTGATTTCTGATCCAGCCAGGAAGAGTAATTTCCTTTCCATGGGATTCCTTCTCCCCTGTCCAGTTCAAGAATCCAACCTGCAACATTATCCAGGAAATATCTATCGTGGGTAACAGCGATCACAGTTCCTTTATATTGTGCCAGGTGATGTTCCAGCCAATGCACCGATTCGGCATCCAGGTGGTTGGTAGGCTCATCCAGCAGTAAAATATCTGGTTCTTGTAATAAAAGTCGGCACAAAGCCACCCTTCTTCTCTCTCCTCCTGAAAGTACACTTATAGGTTTATCGGGCTCAGGAGTACGCAAGGCATCCATAGCAATCTCCAGTTTAGTATCAAGCTCCCACGCATTGCTGGCATCAATTCTATCCTGAAGTACAGCCTGCTTATCCATAAGCTTCTGCATTTTGTCAGCATCTTCATAGACCTCCGGCAAACCAAACATATCGTTGATCTTATTGTACTCCTCGAGAATCTCCACGGTTTCGGCAACACCTTCTTTAACTATATCCAGTACTGTTTTATCTTCGTCAAGTTTAGGTTCCTGTTCCAGATACCCCACGGAATAACCCGGGGAGAAAACCACATCACCCTGGTAATTTTTATCTTCTCCGGCGATGATACGTAACAAAGTAGATTTACCCGAACCGTTGAGTCCCAGAATACCAATCTTTGCCCCATAAAAGAAACTCAAATATATATTCTTCAATACAGGAGTGTTCGCATTTTTATACGTTTTGGTCACTCCAGACATTGAAAAAATCACTTTTTTATCGTCTGACATATTAATTTGTTTTTAAAGTTTTGAACTTCAGAAGTTTAATTCCTGAAGAATTGCAAATATCATAAATTTACTTTAGAAAATTATTGGTTTTTACGCTGAATAAGCTCCAAGTAGTCTGGAAATAATCAGAAGTTGTCCTGTATGATAGGCGCCATGCTCTACCACCAGCATCACTTCCCGAAGAAGGCTTTGATCTTCGCCATTTTTCACCGGTTCCAGCAGCTCATTTTCTTCATTCAATATAAAGGATGCAAAAAGCTCTCTGTCCTGAAAATAGTTCTCTTTTAATTTTTTCCAGGAGGCTTCATTTTCAGGAGTTGGGGAATCAGGCCAGTAATCATCGGGCCAATTCGGGGTTTTATAAGTTCCGGAAACACAAAAATCCAGAATATCTTTCTGGGCATATTTTATATGATAAAAAATCTCATAAAATGAATAAGGCAGGTCTGAAGGTCGATCGCCCAGCTTTTCAAAAGGGATTTTTTCAATAATATCATCAATCGGCATGAAGGCTTCCCCTCCCCGAAGATGCTTGACCAATTGTTTTCGGTATTCAGTAGAATTCACTTTAAACCCTTCCTTTTAGTGCGTTAAAAGCCCAGGAAACCGCAAAAAACCCAATGCCAACCACCGAGAAACCTATGGCGTAATCTATATATTTAAGAACGCCAAGCAAAACCAGAGCCGCCCCAATTATAAACGTTGCAAAGGAGGCCCATCCGAAGATGGTATTTTTATTCATTCCCATAATCAATTCTTTACTACAAATATCGGGTTTTTTTGAGTATAAATTAGAGTTTAAAAATACCACCTATTTTGTATTTTAGCCAAAATAGAGACAACATTTAAATTAAAATCTGAAATTTTAATAAAGAATAATCCATTTACTTCAGAAAAAAGATAATATGAATATGACTTTTAATAAGAATGAAGACCATAATAAACTCCTGGTATCTTCATTAAAACATAAACTTAAACGAACACATCTTGGAGGCGGGGAAAAACGAATAGAGAAACACCACGCCAAAGGAAAAATGACGGCCAGGGAACGCATAGATTTTCTGCTGGATGATCCTGAAAATTCTATCGAAATCGGTGCGTTTGCCGGTGATGGAATGTATGAGGAACACGGAGGCTGCCCTTCAGGTGGAGTGGTGGTGAAAATTGGATACGTTTCTGAAAAACAATGCATAATCGTGGCTAATGACGCCACTGTAAAAGCCGGAGCCTGGTTTCCAATCACCGGAAAGAAGAACCTTCGAGCCCAGGAGATCGCCATCGAGAACCGTCTGCCCATAATCTATCTTGTAGATAGTGCCGGGGTTTACCTTCCCATGCAAGATGAAATCTTCCCCGATAAAGAACACTTTGGAAGAATTTTCAGAAATAATGCGGTAATGAGTTCTATGGGAATAACCCAGATCGCCGCCGTGATGGGAAGCTGTGTTGCCGGTGGTGCTTACCTGCCAATTATGAGCGATGAAGCGCTAATCGTGGAAAAAACCGGAAGTATCTTTTTAGCCGGAAGTTACCTGGTAAAAGCCGCTATTGGGGAATCTGTAGATAATGAAACCCTGGGCGGAGCTACTACCCATTCTGAAATCAGCGGAGTTACAGACTACAAAGCCAAAGACGATAAAGACGCGCTTACCCGTATTAAGAATATTATGGATAAGATGGGGGATTTTGATAAGGCCGGATTCAGCCATAAAAAAGCTGTAAAGCCTAAAGAAAAACCCGAAGACATCTATGGAATTCTCCCAAAAAAACGCAGCGATCAATATGATGTCAGGGAAATTATTTCCCGTCTGGTGGATGGCTCAGAATTTGAAGAATATAAAGAAGGCTACGGCCAAACGCTTATAACAGGCTATGCCCGCATTGATGGCTGGGCTGTTGGAATTGTTGCAAATCAACGAAAGGTTGTTAAAACCAAGAAAGGGGAAATGCAGTTTGGAGGAGTGATTTATTCTGATTCGGCCGATAAAGCAACCCGATTTATTGCCAATTGCAATCAGAAAAAGATTCCTCTGGTATTTCTCCAGGATGTTACCGGATTTATGGTAGGCAGTAAAAGCGAACACGGCGGAATTATTAAGGACGGAGCCAAAATGGTGAATGCGGTGAGTAATTCTGTAGTACCAAAATTCACTGTAATAATGGGGAATTCCTATGGTGCCGGGAATTATGCCATGTGTGGAAAAGCTTATGACCCCAGGTTGATTGTAGCCTGGCCTAGTGCCGAACTAGCCGTAATGGGTGGAACTCAGGCGGCAAAAGTGCTCGCTCAGATTGAAACCGCCGCTTTGGAGAAAAAAGGTGAGAAAGTTGATGAGGAAAAGGAAAAAGAAGTTTTCGATAAGATTAAATCCAGATACGACGAACAGACGTCTCCATATTATGCAGCTGCCCGATTATGGACGGATGCCATCATCGATCCACTGGATACCCGAAAATGGATCTCCATGGGAATTGAAGCGGCAAACCACGCTCCTATTCAAAAGGATTTTAACATGGGCGTACTTCAAACTTAATGAACTTATAAAAATTCTATGAAATATATATTCCTGGTTGCGCTTACATTTTTAATTACTTCTTCAGTGTCTGCACAGGTGCTGACCAATAAAGAAGGAAATTATACCGAAGCCGATACTCTTAGAGGCTCCCTTCGGCCCGAAAGAGCTTATGATGTTCAGAAATATCATCTGAAACTTAAAGTTGAACCTGAAAAACAATTTATTTCAGGTTCTAATACCATTAGTTTTATTCCTGAGGAAGAGTTGCCTACAATTCAAATAGATCTCTTTAAAAACATGAAGGTTGATTCCATTATACACCGGGGAGAAAAACTTCAGTATGAAAGGAAACACAATGCTGTTTTTGTGGATCTGAAGGAAGCCTTACCTAAAAACACACTTGATTCTATTGAATTTCATTATTCAGGGCATCCTACTGTTGCGAAAAATGCGCCCTGGGACGGTGGTTTTGTATGGGACGAAGATGAAAATGGAGATCATTGGATTGGTGTTGCGGTCCAGGGAACAGGAGCCAGCCTCTGGTATCCCAACAAAGATCACCAAAGCGATGAGCCGGAAGAAGTTCAGCTGGATATCGCAGTTCCTAACGGACTAATGAATGTTTCCAACGGTCAATTTTTGGGAGAAAAGGATCTCGGGGATGGTTTTACTCAGTGGAGCTGGAAAACCGTGAATCCCATCAACAATTACAACGTGATGATAAACATCGCGAATTACGAGCATTTTTCAGATTCCTATAAAGATCTGCAACTCGATTATTACGTTTTGCCATACAACCTGGAAAAAGCGAAAAAACAATTTGCAGAGGTTATACCTATGATGGATTGTTTCTATGAGAAATTCGGGGAATATCCCTTCGTGGAAGACGGGTTCAAGTTGGTGGAAACTCCATATTTAGGAATGGAACATCAAAGCGCTGTAGCCTACGGGAACGAGTATATGATGGGCTACCTGGGCAACGATCTTTCGGGAACCGGAATTGGTCTGAAATGGGATTTCATCATCATCCACGAATCGGGACACGAGTGGTATGGAAACAGCATCACCGCCAACGACATTGCTGATATGTGGATTCACGAGGGTTTCACCTCTTATACTGAAGCCGTTTATATTGAATGTCGCTGGGGGAAAGAAGAAGCCTTAGAATACCTAAAAGGTACAAGGCGCGGGATTGGGAATTCAGAACCTATAATCGGGGATTATGGCGTGAATAGCGAAGGTTCAGGTGACATGTACCCCAAGGGCGCCAACCTTCTTAATACCATCAGAAGTATTTATGACGACGATGAGTTATGGTGGAAAACCCTGAAAGATTACACTGAAACCTATAAACACCAAACCATAGATACCGAGCAGGTTGAGCAATTTTTTAATAATGCTGTTGAAGTAGACCTGAAACCGGTTTTTGATCAGTACCTTAGACATGCAGCCTTACCTCAACTTCAGTTGAAAAAAGAAGACGGTAAAATTTCCTATCGCTGGAAAGCCGATGTAGAAAATTTTAGCATGCCTGTGGATGTTTTCATTAATGAGAAGGAAATTCGTCTTAATCCTACTACAAATTGGAAAACCTTATCCCAGAAGGTGAAAAACAAAAATGATATTACCTTAAATGATAAGGAGTTTTACGTCGATTTGAAATTCCTGGATTAAACCAAATAAAAATAAAAGAATAAACCTGCAGGATTTAATACTCTGCAGGTTTTTTTATTTCTGATTGCCAGAAAATTTACCATTGAAGGAGAATTTCTTCCCTATTTCTTATTCTGAATAAAAATTCCGTTAAAATAATTCTAATCCTTCGAATTCAGGCACTTGTCTTACAAATTATAATTATCTTAATGCAAGTCAATAAAGGAGTTTGTCAATAAGAACGGAAAGGAAAATGGAAGAATCCCAAAACTTAAAATTTAATGCTGTAGTGTTGGATATGGATGGGGTGATAACCAAAACTGCCACCATTCATGCGAAAGCCTGGAAACAAATGTTTGATGGGTTTTTAAAAGAAAAGCAGGGAGAAAATTTCAGGCCACTTGATATTACCAAAGATTACCATGAATTTATTGATGGAAAACCTCGAAAAGATGGAATAAGAAGCTTTCTCCAATCAAGAAAGATAGAACTTCCGGAGGGTGATCCAGATGATGAGCCCCAAAAAAATACCGTCAATGGTCTAGCAAAAAGAAAGAATAAGATTTTTCTTGATACTATTAAAAAAGATGGGGTGGAGGTTTTTGAAGACACGGCTGAAATGCTAGAAATCTGGAAAAAAGAAGGCAAAAAATTAGCCGTTATCTCCTCTAGTCGCAACTGCGAATACATAATAGAAAGCGCTGGTCTCACAACTATGTTCAAAATACGGGTAGACGGTATAGTCTCTGAAGAGGAAAGCCTTAAAGGGAAACCGGCACCGGATATTTTTTTGAACGCCACTGAAAAACTCGGTGCTAAAAAAGAATCAACCATAGTTATAGAAGATGCAATCTCGGGGGTTCAAGCAGGTAAAAAAGGACAATTCGCCCTGGTGGTAGGTGTAGATCGCAACGAAAAATCAGAATCGCTAAAAAAGGCCGGAGCCGATATCGTTGTGAAAAAATTGACTGAACTGAAAAATATAGCAAATGGAAAATAAAAGAGCCCCTGAAGATTTGCCAAATGCCCTGGAAAACATTCAGGATATTTTTGAGATTCTGGGGAAAAAGAAACCTTCTTTATTTCTGGACTATGACGGAACCTTAACGCCCATTGTTTCTAATCCTGATGATGCTCTTTTATCTGAAGAAAACAAAGAGATTATTATCCATCTTTCTCAAAATATTCCGGTTTCTATAGTAAGTGGCCGGGACAGAAAAGATTTAAAGTCTAAGGTTATGATAGACTCGGTTTATTATGCCGGCAGCCATGGATTTGATATCACAGGACCCGATGATCTGGAAATGCAACACGAGTCTGAACATGAGGTAATCCCCAGCCTGGACAAGGCAGAAAAGAATTTAAAAGAAAAACTCAGGGATATTTCCGGAGCAAAAGTAGAGCGAAAAAAATATGCCATCGCTGTTCATTATCGCAATGTAGACCAAAAGGACATTCCCACTTTAAAGGACATCGTCTTTGAAGAAGTGGAGAAACACGAAAGCCTTAAAAAAGGTTTAGGGAAAAAAATTATTGAACTTAAACCCAATTTAGACTGGCATAAAGGAAGGGCCCTGGACTGGCTGCTGGAGAATCTTGATTGGAATCCAAAACAGTTCTACCCTGTTTTTATAGGAGATGATATTACCGATGAAGATGGTTTTGAAGCCATCCAGGGAAAAGGCCTGGGGATTATTGTTGGCACTCACGATGAAATGACTACAGCCTCTTATAGATTAAAAGACACACAGGAAGTAACAGGTTTTTTGAGAAAATTAAATGAGCATTTTAAATAACTTTTAAACGTCCGTTTATGAAATCACAGTCTGGTGGAACTTTCAGAATTACATACAATAACTGGAAGCCTGAGGAACAAAAACTAAGGGAAGCCCTGTGCACCCTGGGGAATGGTTTTGTAGGCACCAGAGGTGCTGCAGAAGAAAAAAACCAGGATGAATTTAATTACCCGGGCACTTATATTTTAGGAGGATTCAACAGGGCAAAAACAGAAATTTCAGGCCGAAATATAGAGAATGAAGATTTTGTAAACTTTCCCAACTGGCTTTTCTTAAGTTTTAGGGTGGAAGATGGTGAATGGCTTGATCTGGACAAATTTAAAATCCATTATTACCAGCAGAGGCTGGAAATGAAAAATGGGGTTTTGGAACGTGAATTCCGAGTAGAAGATGCCCAGGGCCGCCAAACCAGAATTTTAAGCCGTCGTGTAGTGAGTATGCTTGATAAACATCTGGCAGGAATACAATGGTCTTTTACCCCCGAAAACTGGAGCGGAAAAGTTGAAATTAAGTCAGCACTTAACGGCAGGGTTATTAATGATAATGTAGACCGATATTCAGCTCTGGAGAGTAATCATTTAGAACCGCTTGGCACCGAGGAAATAAACGATGATGGCATCTTGCTAAAAGTTCAAACCCGTCAGTCTCAAATTACTATGGCCCAAGCCGCCCGCACTAAGATCTACTGCGAAGGAAAATCTGAAAAAGTTTCAAAGGTTCTTACAGAGAAAAGAGGGTATATTGACCATACTCTTAGCTTTTCGGTAGAAGAAAAAAAGGAATATCAAATTGAAAAAATTGTTGCCATTTACACCGGTCGGGACAGGGCTATAAGTGAACCCGCGCTGGAAGCTTCTAAAGATATCATAAGAGCAAAGCGTTTTAAAAACCTCCTATCCCGTCATGAACATGGGTACCAAAGACTCTGGCCCAATGCCGACATTGGAATTATTGGCAATAAAGAAGTACAAAATCTTGCGCGTTTACATATTTTTCATGTTCTCCAAACTGTTTCTTTAAATACCATTGGAATGGATGTAGGAGTACCTGCAAGAGGAATACATGGAGAGGCTTATCGGGGTCATATTTTTTGGGATGAACTGTATATTTTTCCTTTTCTCAATTTCCGATTTCCCGAAATAACCCGTAGTTTATTGATGTACCGTTACGATCGTCTTGATGAGGCACGGTATGCCGCCCAAAAAGAAGGATATAAAGGGGCCATGTTCCCCTGGCAAAGCGGAAGCAACGGAAGAGAAGAAAGCCAGGTCCTGCACCTCAATCCCGAATCGGGGAACTGGCTCCCTGATAACACGCATTTGCAACGGCATGTGAATTCTACGATTGCCTATAACATCTGGAATTATTACCTGGCTACTGAAGACAGGCAATTTCTCTCCTTTTTTGGTGCGGAAATTTTCCTGAGTATTGCCTTATTCTGGGCAAGTAAGGCTATCTATAATAAAAAACTAAAACGCTATGAATTCCACGGCGTTGTAGGTCCCGACGAATATCATACCTCCTACCCCGATTCAGAGGAGCAAGGCTTAAAGAATAATGCTTATACAAATGTAATGGCAGCCTGGGTGCTGCAAAAAGCTGTAGATATTCTGGAACTTATTGAAAAAAGCAGGAGAAGGGAATTACTAAGGGAACTGGGGATCAATACTAAAGAATGTGAAAAATGGGAGAAAATAAGCAGAAATATTTATGTCCCTTTTATCAAGGATGAAATTATCAGTCAATTTGAAGACTACGAAAATCTGAAAGAGTTTCCATGGGCGGAATATCGAAAGAAATACAATAATATTCAGCGCCTGGATCGGGTTCTGGAAAAAGAAGGTGATTCTACAAACAATTATAAAGCCAGCAAACAAGCCGATGTTCTGATGCTATTTTATCTTTTTTCCAAACAGGAGATCATTACTATTTTTGAGAAACTAGGTTATAAATTTTCTGAAGAAGGAATAAAGGATAACATTCAGTATTACCGGGAACGTACTTCTCATGGTTCTACCCTTAGCAGATTGGTATTCTCCTGGATTCTTTCAAAATACGATAAAGAAGAATCCTGGGATAATTTTCAGCAACTTATCATCAGCGATTTTAAAGATATTCAGGGAGGCACTACCCCTGAAGGTATTCATCTTGGAGCAATGGCTGGCTCGCTTGATCTCATACAACGAAATTTCGCCGGGCTGGAGGTTGGAGATGATGCCCTTTGGATTAAACCAAACTTGCCTAAAAACATTTCAAAGATTTCCATGCGGGTAAAATACCGTAACCACTGGATTTTCTTTTCGGTGGATCACACAAGACTTAAAATTTCATTTGAAGAAGGCTGGAGCAATAAAGTGAATATTGGCGTAGTAGATGAAATTCATGAATTTAAACATGGAGAAGTAAGGGAGTTTTCGCTGTTAGCAGACACCAATTCTGAGTAAATTAGTTTAAAAGCATTTTAAATGGCAAAAAAGGAAAAACCTAAAATTGTTGATAATTCCTATGGTAAAACCGGAGAGGAAGTTTTAAAAGAACTTTCTACAGATTCTGAAAATGGCCTTTCAGATAAGGAAGTTAAAAAGAGAAAAAAAGAATATGGAGCAAACGTTCTGGAAGAACAAAAAGAACGCAGCATCTGGCAGATAATCCTCGCTCAATTAAACAACCCAATTGTTTACCTCTTAACAGCAGCAGCCTTACTGGCATTTGTATTTGGTGATTTCGCGGAAGGTATAGCCATAATAATCGTGCTCGTAATAAATACGGTTATAGGTTTTTGGATGGAGTTTAAAGCCCAAAAATCTATGGAAGCCTTGAAGAAGATGGATAAGATCGAGGCAAGGCTGATTCGAAACGGACAGACAAAAAAAATTAATGCCGAAGAAATTGTTCCCGGTGATATTTTGCTGGTAGAATCAGGAGATCTAATTGCCGCTGATGCCCGGATTTTAGAAGCAACCGAATTAGCAATAGATGAATCTCCTTTAACCGGCGAATCCGTTCCAGTGTCAAAATCTACAGAACCTATTGAGGAAGAAACACAGGTTGCCGATAGAACGAATATTCTTTATAAAGGAACCGCCGTCACAGAAGGCACAGCCAAAGCTGTGGTATATCGTACCGGTATGGACACCGAACTTGGAAGTATTTCGGCCATGGTTGGTGAAGAAAAAAAGGACGAGATCCCATTGAACCAGAAGCTTAATAAACTTACCAGGCACTTAATTTTTGTGACAATAGGCCTGGCTTTAGCTTTTCTTGTTTTCGGGTATCTCTCTGGAAAAGAACTGTATGTTCTAATTCAAACTTCCATTGCCTGGACAATTGCCGCGATTCCTGAAGGACTTCCAATTGTAGCCAGTATTGCCCTGGCCAGAGGAATGCTTAGGCTGGCAAAGAAAAATGTAATTGTCAAGAAACTTGAAGCAGTAGAAACGCTTGGGGAAACCACCGTTATTTTTACCGACAAAACCGGAACCCTCACTAAAAACCAACTTACCGTAAACACTTTCTATTTTCCTGGCGATGTTCGAATGAGTGTCGATTGGCATACCGGAAAGCGGCCCAAAATGAAAGAAGAAGAAGCTCCCGAAGAAAACAGCAATTTTGAGCATATCCTTAAAATTTCAGTGCTCGCCAATGATGCTACCCTGGAAGGAGAAGAAGAAGTTCACGAGAAAAATCAGGAATCTTCTGAAGAAAATAGTGATGCAGATCAGCAGGAAACTTCAAAACATGAGAAAAAAGGAAAATCAGCAGTTGCTGCTGAATCTGAAGATAAGTCTAAAACAACTTCTTCATCTAAAACTGATTCAGTAGAAAAATCATCAGAGAATAATACGAAAGAGACTCAGGAACAAAACCCGGAAGAAGAGACCCTTCAGGATGATCAAAAGAAAAAAGAAATAGACATTAATGTCAATGTACAAAAGGCAGAAAAGGAAGAAAACCGAAAGAAAAGTGATATGGATATTGAAATTTCGGCCAATGACGAAGGAGTAGATATTCACATTCGGAAAAACACAACACCAATAGAAGAAGAGGAAGAAGAAGAAAAAGACAGTTCTAAAAAGAAAAATAACAGAAAACGCAATAATAAAGATAGCAACGATTGGGATGACGAAGAAATAATCGAAGAAGAAGAGGAAGAAGAATTACAGGAAGAGGAAGATGAAAATGGTGATGAAAATGGTGGTGAAAATGGAGAAGAAGAAAGTGGTAAAGGAGAGGGAGATCCTTTGGAAATAGCTCTCCTCAACTACACTAGAAAATTCAGTCAAAAACGTTATAAAGAATTCCGCAACCTTGAAAGGGAAATGCATGATCCCTTCGATTCGGAATCTATGGTAATGGGATCGGTTAATGAGGATGAAAACGGAAAAGGATTTTATGTTGCAGGAAAAGGAGCCGCCCATGCTATATTAAAACGATCTGTAAGAGTACTGGAAGATGGTGAAGAAAAAGAACTCACAGAGAAAGACAAAGAATTCTGGAACAACAAAAATGATGAACTTTCGGATGAAGGTTTGCGGGTATTAGGATTTGCCTACAAAAAGACCGATTCTCTTCCTGAGGAGGAAGAATTTCTACAAGATCTAACTTTTACCGGCTTGATTGGTTTTCTGGATCCGCCGAGAAAAGAAGTGGCCGAGGCTATTACAATTTGTAAAGAAGCAGGGATTAAAGTAATAATGGTAACTGGTGACCATCCCGGTACAGCCCGAAACGTTGGGGAACAGGTTAAACTTTATGATAGTAAAGGTGATAAGAATTCAGGAATAATAAATGGAAAAGACCTCAAAGACAAGCTGGAAAATGAAAAAGATTCCGGTCTTACTGACATCTCTATCTTCTCGAGAGTAGATCCTTCCCAGAAATTAAGCCTCATAAAACATTTTCAGGAACGCGGAGAAATAGTTGGTATGACCGGCGATGGAATCAATGATGCACCGGCGCTTAAAAGAGCCAATATAGGTATTGCTATGGGAAAACGCGGAACCCAGGTAGCCCAGGAAGTTTCTGATATGGTTCTTAAGGATGACGCCTTTGAATCTATTGTACAAGCCATCAAACAAGGCCGAATAATCTTTGGAAATATCCGTAAATTCATAATTTATCAATTATCTTATCACTTAAGCGAGATTCTGATAATTGCTTCAATAAGTTTTGGATTACTTGCATTACCCTTGCTCCCCCTACAATTGCTTTTTCTAAACCTGCTTTCAGATGTGTTTCCTGCCCTTGCACTTGGCGTGGGAGAAGGAAACCCTGGCATCATGAAAAAACCACCTAAAGATCCTGAGGAGCCATTAATAACCAAAAAGAACTGGATCCAGGTTGCGCTATATGGGGTAATCCTTACAATCTGCATAACCGGCGCCTATTTATATGCACATTTTGTATGGGAAGAATCGGAAGAGATCACCAATAATGTAGCTTTCTTCAGCCTTGCTTTTGCTCAATTGCTTCACGTGTTCAATATGCGGGAGGCCACAGAAAATATATTTAACAACCAGGTTACCCGTAATAAATTTATCTGGTATGCCCTCGCTTTCTGCTTTGCGGTATTAGTGGCAGCTTACCATATTCCCGCTATTTCGGAGGCTCTTTCTTTTCATGAACTTGAAATGCGCATCTGGGGATTAATAACAATTACCAGCATACTGCCTTTAATCATTATTCAATTGATTAAATTAATAAGGAAAGACTTTTAGGTATCAAATGAGTAAAAATAATGCGAGCTAATAAAACTTAAATAAATAAGATGTTTTAATAATCAAAAAATAAAACGATTATGAAAATTGTAACCTTAACCCTGAATCCGGCACTGGATAAAAGCACGTCTATAGATAGACTGCAAGCGCAAAAGAAATTACGATGTGAAGAACCACTTTATCATCCAGGGGGAGGTGGAATTAATGTTTCAAGGGCTATAAAGATCCTTGGAGGCGATTCCCTGGCAGTTTATGCGGGCGGTGGTACTGTAGGACAAAAAATTGAAGAACTGCTTGAAAAGGAAAAAGTAGATCAACAGCGCATCACGATAAAAAAAACTACCCGTGAAAATTTGATGGTTGTAGAAAGTTCAACCGGAAACCAATACAGATTCGGGATGCCTGGAGCAAAGGTGGGCAAGAAAGGACTTGAGGATTGCCTGGAAGTAATTAAGAATCTCCCCGATGATGTAAAATATCTGGTTGCCAGCGGTAGTCTGCCTCCGGATGCACCGGATGATTTCTACGGAACAATAGCTGAAATTGCTAAAAGCAAAAATATTAAATGCGTAATTGACACTTCAGGAAAGGCTCTGGTGAAAGCTGCGGAAATGGGGGTTTGCATAATGAAACCAAATTTAGGTGAGCTAAGTACACTGGCAGAAAAAGAGGAAATCTCGGGCCTGGAACAGGAAGAGGTTGCAAAAAAGATAATAAACGAAGGAAGAGCAGACATCCTGGTAGTATCCCTGGGTGCGCGAGGAGCCATGGTAGTAACTAAAGACACTATTGAATATGTGGTACCTCCCACCGTCAAACAGGATAGCACAGTTGGTGCCGGGGACTCAATGGTGGCTGGGATGATTTTGTCTCTCTCCCGTGGAGATGCCTTATTGGATGCAGTAAAATGGGGAGTAGCCGCAGGAACTGCCGCAACAATAACACCCGGGACAGAATTGTGCCGCAAAAAAGATGTCGAAAAGATATTCAAATGGCTCAGTGAAAAATAAAAAACCAAAGAAAGTTCAAAATAATCCAAACGTAGATTGTAAACTGGTTTTTGAAACAGTTATTAAAATAAGATGAAAAAGAAAGTATTACTAATGATCCTGGATGGCTGGGGAATAGCCCCTGAAGGGGAAAAAGAGGGATCTGCTATTGTACAGGCAAACACGCCGTTTATGGACAGGATCTGGAAAGAACAGCCACATACACAGTTAAAAACCCATGGTATCGCAGTTGGTCTGCCGGAAGGCCAGATGGGGAATTCTGAAGTTGGCCATATTAATATTGGTGCTGGTAGGGTAGTTTATCAGAACCTGGTGAAAATTAATTTGGCGATTAAAGATGCCAACCTCAACAAAAATATAGTGCTGATAGATTCTTTTGATTATGCCAAAAAAAAAGGAAAAAAAGTTCATATCATGGGTCTGGTGTCTAATGGGGGCATTCACTCACATATAGATCACCTTAAGGCACTTTGCAGCATTGCAGCTGAACAGGATGTTTCCGAAGTATATATCCATGCTTTTACTGATGGCCGCGATGCCGATCCTAAAAGCGGAATTGGCTTTATTGAAGGCTTACAGGAGCATTTTAAAAACACCACCGGGAAATTAGCCAGCATTATGGGCCGTTATTATGCTATGGATAGGGGAAAAAACTGGGACAGAACCGCAATAGCATACAAAGCGCTGGTAAACGGAGAGGCTGAAACAAAAGTTAAAGATGAAAAATGGAAAGAAACCTTAAAGGAAAAATACGAAGAAGATGAAACTGATGAATTCTTAAAACCAATACTTTTAACGGAAGATACAGAACCATTAGCAACCATTGATGAAGGGGACGTGGTGATCTGCTTTAACTATCGCACCGATCGTTCCCGCCAAATTACTGAAGCTCTTACTCAAAAGAACTTTCCGGAGGAAGGCATGAAAAAACTGGACCTTCGATATATTACGATGACCCGCTATGATAAAACATTTAAAAATATACCGGTATTATTTGAAGAAGATGATCTTAATAATACTCTAGGTGAAGTATTGTCAAAGGAGGGCAAGAAACAAATAAGAATAGCTGAAACAATAAAATATCCACACGTCACTTATTTCTTTAGTGGAGGAAGAGAAAAAGAATTTGAAGGGGAAAACAGGATCATGATAGATTCCCCCGATGTTTCTACATTTGACAAAAAACCCGAAATGAGTGCCCAAGGAATACGAGATGCAATCATTTCCGAATTAAAAAAAGGAACAGCCGATTTTATCTGCCTGAATTTTGCCAATCCTGATATGGTAGGCCACTCCGGGGATATGGAGGCTGCAAAAAAAGCCTGTGAAACTGTAGATTCCTGTGCTGAAGCGGTAGCGGAAACTGCATTGGAAAATAATTATGCAGTAATTATCATTGCAGATCATGGTAATGCCGATAAAATGAAAAATCCTGATGGTTCCCCGTTTACTGCCCATACCACAAATCCTGTTCCCTGTATTGTTTTAGGCATTGACGAAAACATTGAATTGCATGACGGAAAATTAAGCGATATTGCCCCTACCATTCTTTCATTGATGGGCATCGAAATTCCTCAGGAAATGAGTGGAAATGTTTTAATACGGAAAGAATAGTTTAACCGTAAAAAACTCCGTTTTACTGCCATTGATCGATCAAGCCTCCAATAAAAAAAGCAACAGCAGCCGCAGCCCCTCCAATTAGCAGCATCTCCCCTCCAGCCAGATAAGGATTGCCTCCGGTAAGTTTTGTCCTCAATGCCCCAACCCCAAATAAAGCCAAACCGGTAGCTATGCCTGAAAAGACAAAAGAGTTTGAGGTAAGAGCTATAAAAAAATATGGTGCAAGTGGTATTATCCCAACAATTACAAAAGCCAAAAAAGTAAATAAGGCTGCAATTTTGGGATTATGTTTTTCCTGTTCCTCCAGGTTATTGCTTTTTTTTCTGGCCAATTCAGCTTTGTTTGCCAGGAAGTCTGAAGAAGCCATGGAAAAGCCATCTGCAAATAAGGATGCAAACCCCACAACCAAAATGGCCGTATTACCCAAATTTGCACCTTCTACACTGGCAACAATGGCAAAAGTTGTTATGATCCCATCATTTGCCCCGTAGACCGCATCTTTTATGTATCTGGTCAGTAATTTTAAATAAGCCATAGCATTCTATTCAAATAATTAATCTCCAACCTCCCTTCTAAAACTCAATCATTTAAAAATAGCCTTATTCAAACCCATAATCAATGATGAAGGTCATAAATTTCCTTCTCCTAAGAAACAATCACCGAGATTAAAACCAATATTTATTTTCTAAAAAAACCTAACGAATGCCTTGTTGCCAATTGCATAAATAATTCAAATTTAACATATTATGAATATTCCTTTTATCAAAATAGTTTTAAATTATAGTAGGGCTTTATAAGCCCATACTTACTATAAGCCATAATTTAAATATTTTCAGAAATGAGTAAATATATACGATTTTTTAGCGATTTAAGTAACGAGGATACCGCCGAAGTTGGAGGAAAAAATGCTTCCCTCGGGGAAATGATAAGTCGGTTGGGACCCAAAGGAATTCGAATTCCTTCAGGCTACGCAACTACCGCTCAGGCTTATTGGGACTATCTTGAACACAATGGACTTAGAGAAAAACTCATTAAACTTCTTCAAAAACTAGATATAAAAGAATTTAAAAATCTCAGAGAAATAGGTAAAAAGGCCCGTGAATTAATTTTAAAGGGGGAATTCCCTGATGAACTTGCAAAAGAAATAAAGGAGGCTTACACGCAACTCAAAGAAAAAGAAGAAGTTTTATCCAGTGTGGCTGTGCGGAGTAGTGCAACTGCTGAAGATCTTCCAGAAGCTTCCTTTGCTGGCCAGCATGATTCCTTCCTTAACATAAGAGGCCCCGAAAACACCCTGGAAGCCTGTAAAAAATGTTTTGCCTCTCTTTTTACTGACAGGGCGATAAGGTACAGGGAGCACAATGGATTTGAACATATGAAAGTAGCACTCTCTGCCGGAATACAAAAAATGGTACGTTCAGATAAAGCTTCAGCAGGTGTAGGTTTTACCATTTTGCCAGATAGCGGATACGAAAAAGTACTTTATCTCACTGGCTCCTGGGGGCTGGGAGATAATGTAGTACAGGGAGCGGTAAATGCCGATGAATTTTATATTTTCAAACCTTCTCTAAAAAAAGGCATACGTTCTATCATTTCTAAAAAATTAGGCAGCAAAGAAAAAACAATGGTTTATGCCTCAGGCAAAGGAAAAAGTGAAACCACCACTAAGAACAAAAAAACACCTGCTAAAAAACAAAAACAGTATATCCTTACGGATGATGAAGTAATACAATTGGCAGTTTGGTCTTTGGAAATCGAGGATCATTATGAACGGGCAATGGATATCGAATGGGCTAAAGATGGTGAAAGCGGAGAACTATATATTGTACAGGCCAGGCCGGAAACAGTTCATTCCGGAAAGGACAAATCGAAAATCGTAGAATATCATTTAAAAACAGAAGGAAAAGTTATTACTAAGGGTACCGGAATTGGAGAAAGAATAACCAAAGGTGTAAGTCGAATCCTTAGTTCTCCCGATGATTCTGACAAACTGCAAAAGGGAGATGTTCTAGTAACAGAAATTACAAATCCCGATTGGGACAATGTAATGAAAAAAGCATCTGCTATAATTACTAATAGTGGAGGGCGTACAAGTCACGCTGCTATAGTAGCCCGTGAGCTTGGCGCTGTGGCGGTAGTTGGTACCGGAAACGCAACAGAAGTCATCAAAGACGGTCAGGAAGTAACCGTTTCCTGTGCAGAGGGAAATGTGGGGAAAATATATGAAGGATTTCTGGAATGGGAAGAAAAAGATATTGATTTCGGCAAACATGAAGATCCGGAAACCGAAGTAATGTTGATATTGGCCGATCCTGACCTGGCTTATAGTTACAGCAATTATCCTGTAAAAGGCGTGGGATTAATGCGCCTGGAGTTCGTCATAAACAACGTCATCCAAATCCATCCCTTGGCACTTAGGTATTTCGATAAACTAAAAGACAAGCAAGCAAAAAAGAAAATTTCAGAATTGACGGCTTCTTATGAGGAAAAACATCTTTTTTTCGTTGAAAAATTAGCGGAAGGTGTTGCAACTATTGCAGCGGCTTTCTACCCTCGTGAGGTCATTGTACGAATGAGCGATTTCAAATCGAATGAGTATGCAAATTTAATTGGCGGAAAAGAATTTGAACCCGATGAAGAAAATCCTATGCTGGGTTTTAGGGGGGCTTCCAGGTACTATAGTGAAGAGTACAAAGATGCTTTTGAGATGGAATGTGAGGCTATGAAGATCGTAAGGGACGAAATGGGATTTACCAATGTAAAACTAATGGTCCCATTTTGTCGCACTGTAGAAGAAGGGAAAAAAGTAATCAACCTTATGGGCGATTTCGGGTTAAAACAAGGCTGGAATGATTTGGAGATCTATGTAATGTGTGAAATTCCATCAAATGTGCTTCAAGCTGAAGAATTCGCCGAGATCTTTGATGGTTTTTCCATAGGCTCCAATGATCTGACCCAACTCACTTTAGGCCTGGACCGGGATTCGGCATTGGTGAGTGGTTTGTTTGATGAAACCAATTCTTCTTCCAAACAAATGATAAGTATGGCGATTGAGAAGGCCAAAAAGAAAGGCAGGAAAATAGGCTTGTGTGGACAAGCACCAAGTGATCTTCCCGATTTTACCAGGTTTCTTGTAGAACAAGGTATAAATAGTATTTCCTTTAATCCGGATGCCGTGGCTAAAGGAATTTTAAATATCCTTGAAGCCGAAAAAAAACATTGAACAGAATCTGGGGAAGAAAAATCTGTAATCGACAATGATTCCCAGGACAGATAAGACAATTCCTATGGAAATTGATCAAAAACATCCCTATCATAGCATAAGTATTAAAGAGACCTTAGAGAAAGTTTCAGGAAAAGAAGAAGGTCTCTCTTCTGAAGAAGTGCAGAAAAGACAGGAGCAATTCGGAAAAAACAAACTTCCGGAAAAAGGAGGTATGAATCCATTTTTACTATTCCTTAAACAATTTAAAGACTTTTTAATTTTCATCCTGTTCATTGCTGCCGGTGTAGCCTGGTGGGCAGATCAAATGGCAGATGTGTATATCATTTTAGCTGTTATTTTATTCAATGCTATAATGGGCTTCACTCAGGAATACAAAGCCGAAAAGGCTATTGAAGCCATAAAGAGTCTTGGACAAAAACATGCCTTTGTTTTACGAAATGGAAAAGAAGAAGAAATACCCTCTGAAGATGTTGTACCGGGAGATATTATCATCCTGAAAGAAGGAAACACTATTCCAGCAGATAGCCGTTTAATTGAAGTAAAAGAAATGCGTACTGCTGAAGCTTCTCTTACCGGAGAATCTATGCCCATAGACAAAAACACAGAACCCGTAGAGGAAGATACCCCAATTGGAGATCGCTTAAATATGGCCTGGAAGAGCACCAATGTTGTGAGTGGCCGGGGCAAAGCCGTAGTAACGGCAATTGGTCCTAATACCGAGATTGGCAAAATTGCTAAATCCATGGGAGAAATGGAGATGCAGGACTCAAACTTTCGTAAAAAAACGAATTTGCTGGCCAAACAAATGGCTGTAATTGCCATCGTCACCGCGGCCATCATCTTTTCTCTGGGTTACTGGGCACAGGATTATGAGTTCCAGGAAATTCTTTTAGTCACTATTGCCGTTCTGGTTTCTACAATTCCTGAAGGATTACCAGCGGTAATTTCAATTGTATTGGCCATAGGAGCCAACAGAATGGCAAAACAAAATGCTTTAATCAGGGAATTTACAGCTACAGAAATGATGGGCTCTGTCTCTGTAATTCTTGCTGATAAAACCGGTACGCTCACCCAAAGTATCCTGGTTATTAAAAAAATATTTACTGGTAGCGGAAAAGAAATTGCTGTTTCAGGAACAGGATACCAATTGGAGGGGGAATTCACAGAAAATGACGAAGAACTAAATTTAGAAGAAAATCCGGTGGAACAAAAGCTCTTGGTCATTGCAGCCTTTTGTAACGATGCGCGGATAAAAAATGAAGAAGAGGATGAGCAGGAAGCAAGACCTGCTGATGAATCTGGGGAAAAAGACGAAGGATTATCTGATAATGAAAAAAGGAAACAAAAAGACGAAGAGGAAACAAAAAAGGAAGTAAAAGACAAAGAGCTGGACCAGGAAAAAACCGAAGATAAAGTAAAAACTGATAAGGAAAAGAAAGATAAATCAAAAAAAAATAAAGAACAGGACGACGAGCCTTCAGAAGTAGAAGAAGAACAAAAACCAGATAAAGAAACGGATAAAAAAAAGCTTCAGAATCCACCGTATAAGAAAGCAGATTCAAAACAGGAAGCAAAAGAAGATCAGGAAACAGGAAAAAAGAAGGAAAAAGATATTGATGTAGTTATGGGTGTAAAACCAGATATGGTAAAGCTCAATGTAAAACTAAAATCTGAAGATCAGGATCGGAAAAACAAAGAGAGTAATGAAGATATAGAAGAAAAAAAAGAAAGAAACCAGGAGGGAAAGCAAGGTAAGGAATCAGGAGAAACTGAGAAAGAAGCAGAGAAATCAGAAGATGAAAATGCAGCTAACGATGAGGATATTAATGTTGACCTGGATGTAAATCCCGATGAAGTAAAGGTCAATGTGAATATCAAATCGGATAAGAAGAAAAATAGAGATCAAGAAGACGGAGAGGAAGAAGAAGAAAGAGACATTGAAGAAGAGGAAGAAGAGGAAGAAATACAGGTGGAAAATGATGATGAAGATAAAGACGAGCAGGATCAGGAGCCCGAAATAATAGGAGACCCTACCGAAGCCGCCATGCTGGTTGCCGGTAAAAAAGCAAGGATAAAACAAACGAAACCATACAACCAGTATAAACTGCTTGATGATATTCCTTTTAAATCGGAACAAAAATTCAGGGCTTCTTTAATAAAAACTGAAGAAGGTTCGGAAATTTTTGTCATTGGAGCTCCGGAACGCATTCTGGAGTTAAGTACAGAATATCTAACTCAGGAGGGTCCCGAACAACTGGGAGATGAGAAAAAGCAGGAGATTCAGGATAAAATGGATGAATGGGCTGATCAGGCAATGCGGGTCCTTGCTCTGGGGTATAAAAAAACCGACAAGGACAACATTGAACCCGATGATGTTAATGGTTTAATATGGGTAGGAATAACGGGGATCATAGATCCCCCGAGAAAAGAAGTAAAAAAATCCATCAAAGAATGTAAAACAGCCGGAATTAGAGTGGTAATGGTCACCGGTGACCACCAAAAAACTGCTGCTGCCATTGCCAGGGATATTGGGATCTTATCTAAAGAACAAAACAAAAACGATAAATATCCAGCATCTATAACTACGAAAGAACTTGATGTTGGGGATGAAAAATTTGATGATTATATTGAAAATGTCAATGTTTTTGCCAGAATGAATCCCGATACAAAATTACGAATAGCGGAGAGACTACAGGCGCATGATACTTTAATTGCAATGACCGGGGATGGAGTAAATGATGCTCCGGCATTAAAACGTGCCGATGTGGGAATCGCTATGGGAATACGAGGCACAGACGTTGCCAAGGATGCCGCCGAGATAGTACTGCAGGATGATAATTTTAGTAGTATTGTCAATGCTATTCGAGAGGGACGTATCGTTTTTAACAATGTCAAGATCACCAGCTACTTCTTATTAACCACTAATTTTGCCTTTGCATTAGCCTTTATTTTCGGTATGTCAATAGGTTGGCCTCTGCTTTTAACTGCTGCGCAAATCCTCTATGTGAATCTTATTACCGATGGAATTATGGATGTAGCCCTGGCAACTGAACGAGGGCACGGAGAAATTATGGACCAACCTCCCGTAAAGAAAAGCGAAAAGATTCTAAAATGGGACATTATGCCTTATCTGCTACTGGTATCGGTTATCATGGTCACCCTAACTTTACTCAGCTTTAATTATTATTTGTCTCAGGGCGAGGTAATGGCAAGAACTGGAGCCTTTGTTATT
Source organism: Salegentibacter sp. (assembly GCF_041642575.1). Taxonomy (NCBI): domain Bacteria; kingdom Pseudomonadati; phylum Bacteroidota; class Flavobacteriia; order Flavobacteriales; family Flavobacteriaceae; genus Salegentibacter; species Salegentibacter sp. The sequence goes on from NZ_JBEPWD010000016.1 coordinate 35,603, forward strand.
GTTTCTACTACCCAATTATTTAATGCTTATAATATGAGATCACTTCGGGTGTCGGTTTTTGAAATTGGAGTATTTAGCAACCGTTGGGTGAATCTAGCATTTATCACAGCGATTACATTTCAAATTTTAGTTATAAAAATACCGTCATTAAGAGATTTTATGGGATTTGAGAATCTGCCTACTATTGATATTATTGTGATGATTTTAATTTCTTCCCTAATATTAGGTACCGGGGAAATCTATAAGTATCTAAAATTCAAAAAAAATCTTTTTTAAAATGAAAACTATGGTAGAATATTTCCCAGAATGAAAACCTCGTAAGATATAATTTACAGCGTTGAATTTATTTTGATGAAATGAGCAGTAGTTTCTTTTGCCTGTCATTTACATAACGGAAACCATCTTTTCCCCAGAATCCCGCTTCCTCCAGCATAATTCTAACATCCTGGTTCCACTCATCCAGAAATTCGCTGGTATTGAGTTCAATCGCGTAAACCGTATTTTCGAATAGAGGATAATCTCCACTCCCGGGCACCCCTTCCTGTGAATCCCACATCCCGATTGTAGGCCCTGCAGAATGCCCATATAATCCAAGGGGGTGGGTATAGATCATCGGTCTCATTCCTTCCTCTCTAGCCTCTCTTAAACTCTCTGAAAGAATTTTATTTCCGGTTTTTCCGGTTTTGAAATTCCCGGTTAAAATATCCTGAAGCCGATTTCCTTTTTCAAAAGCTTCTTCCAGAAAATCAGGAGCTTCGGATTCTCCGGGTTTAAGTACATATGCCATTTGCTGGCAATCGGTATTCAGTCCTAAATAGGTGATCCCAAAATCACAATGCAATAAGTCACCAGGATAAATGACTTTCCCCTCTTTATTGGAGGAAAAGGCCGAAATATGATCTTCCAATGCTTCTTCGTCACGCTGAATTGAAACACTTGGCTGAAACCAGGTTTCCAGGCCCAGATCGGTAACTTTTTGACGCATCCACCATACCACATCTTCGGTAGTGGTTTCGCCCGGGGTAATAACATTTTCGCTAAAGGCTTCTCTAATAATATCCTTGGTTATCTGAACCAGCTGAGGGTAAACCTCCATTTCCATTTCACTTCTGGTTTCAATCCATCCCACAGCAAGAGCTTCGGCTGAAACGATACGGTCTTTATAAACATCCGGCAAATGATCCTGGAATTCTTCGAAATCGGTTTTTACAAGACCATCGGCCAAACCATAATCTTTTGAAGAGTTTAATGCAATTCTTTGCGGCTCCCGGGATTCTATAATATCGATTAGAGCCTGCCACTGCTCAGGCTGTTTTTCTGGATTCCAGGCGGCTTCAATACTTTCTCCCACCTCATACCGGGCAACGGCAAGTCGTTCAAGACTATTGGTTTCTTTATTTCTGTAAAATACAAGAATGGTACGACGGCGGGCGTTCAGCCAGGTAGCCGGCAACATTGTCCGCAAAACAGGATCTTCATTATATTCCCGGGAAATAAGGATCCACATATCCACTTCTGCCCGATCCATCAAACCTGGCAGTACATTTTCAAATTTATCTTTCAGGATCTCATTTACGAGTGCAGCTCTTTCCCGCTCTGGTAGAATCTGAGCTGAAGTGTTTAAAACACTCAACAGCCCAATTAAAAAGAATAGTTTAGACATATTTGGAATTAGTTCACCTTTTTGGAATTAGTTCACCTTGCTTTTAACGGTATTTTCCCGATGGATTTTACCGTTAGGGGTTTCTTCGAACTTTCCGATTAGGTATATCTTTTTCGGAACCTCGTATTTCCCGAGACTTTTCAGGTTGTTTATTTTTTCCCGAAGCTCACTCAAAAGTTCTTCAGAAAAATCACTTTCTACAAACAGCACCAGTTTTTGTCCTAATGCCTCATCGGGCATGGAGGTAACAAATAAACGTTGATCGATAATTTTCCTTAGCTTTCGCTCAATTTCTTCAGGAAAGAGTTTTATTCCTCCTGAATTGATCATATTATCAATGCGCCCTTTCCAAATGAATTTTTTATAAGTAAGAATCTCCACCACATCATTGGTAACGATTGGTTCATCAGCTAGTTTTGGTGCTTTAATGACCAGACAACCTCTTTCATCCTGAGAGATATGTATATCAGGTAGGACTTTAAATGGTTTGGGCTGTTTTTTATTATTATTTGAATTTAATCTTTTCGCTGCGATATGAGTAACCGTTTCAGTCATTCCATAGGTTTCATAAACCTTGGTCTCAACATCCTTAACCATTTTCTGAAGCCTCGGAGAAACGGCTCCTCCTCCAACAATTAATTTCTGAATAAGATGAAGTCGAGCCACTGAATTATCAAGCTGAAAAGGGGTCATTGCACAGAAATCATAACGCTTAAAGACCTGGTCTAAAGGATTCGAGGAAGGTGGAACAAGGTCAATTTGCCAGCCAAGGACCATGGCCCGCACCAACATCATTTTTCCGGCAATATAATCGGCCGGAAGACACATAAGGGCTGTAGTTTTTTCAGGAAGATCAAAGAATTTAGAGGTAGCTATGGCCGAATTGATCATGTGCTCCTTTTTAATTCTTATTTTTTTAGACTTCCCTGTAGAACCCGAGGTTTGCACCTCTATGGTACTACCGGGTTTTATCCAGTCAAGCAAAAAATTACCAATTCGCTCCTCAAAAGGTTCCCCTTCCTTAATAAAACTATAGGCAACCTGGTATAGTTCTGCATTGGTGAAATACCGCTTGTTAAGCTTAAAATCCGGATGTGTCTCCGGGACCTTGTATTTTTCTCCCATGTGTTTAACCAAAGTTGGAATTTTTCTAATTACTTAAAGTTACCAAATAGTTATGATAATTTTAAGCTTCTTCTGAAACATTTAAGGTTTCGGGCTTTTCCACCTTTCCGAAAATTTTATGTTTCCAGTTTTTCCATCCATATTTTCTGGCCATAATAAATAAAAGCGCAGGGTAAATAATAAATACAGGAACCATAACATCAAAACCGGCTGTGGGTTCAGAAATATCCTTTAGAATAGAATGACTTTGAAAAGCAGTCCATTCGGCGGTAACCAGGAGAACTGCCACAAGATTATTGGCGGCATGAAAACCAAGAGCGAGTTCCAGACCTTCATCCATGAGGGTCATAATACCCAGCATAAATCCAGTACCAATATAATACGTCATTATGATATTTCCCATCTGGGTAACTTCCGGATTAAAAAAATGCAGCCCCCCAAAAACCACTGAAGTTATAATTAATGGGAGCCATCTATTGCCGGCTAAAACTCCAAAGCCCTGCAATAAGTATCCCCGAAAAAAGTATTCTTCAAAGCTGGTTTGCAAGGGAATCATCACAATTGCAATTAAAAAAAGAATCAGAAAAGGTATCGGTTTAAAATTTACTACATAATCTTCTGGATTAAAGTAATAATCGGCAAGGGTAGACAAGATTGTGAGCGCCGCTACTAAACCAAAGGCAAAGAAAATCCGGCCCCAGTCAATTTTTTTCCTACTGGTAGTTAAGGATCGTATACTTTGTCCATGAAGATATTTTGCCGCCAGAAAAACCGCAACCAATCCAGCTGCAAAAGTAAGCAACATTAAAAACAGATTGAGATTGGGTTCCAGAATTTGCATTATCTGCGTCTCATCCATGCCCATTACTTCTGAACCACCGGACATGAAAATGACCACCGCGAGTGGAATTTGACCAATTATCACCCCGGCAATCACCATAAATGTTCCCACAAGATATCGCCAGAATTCATGACGATATTTAAAAGCTTCAGCTATATACATTCTTTAAATATTAAAATCCCAGTTCCTTATTGGGTTATAGAAAATTTGACCTTGTTTCACCTCCAGCGGACTTTCAAAATTATTGGTGTAAAGACTGCCCGTTCCAAGTCCCTGTGGCATTTTTGTATTTTTAGTATAAGTCCATTGTGCAATGGCATTTAGGCCTACATTGCTTTCCAGGGCACTTGTTACCCACCAACCGGTATTATATTTTTCAGCGAGATCTATCCACTGCTGAGTACCTTTAAAACCACCTATTAGGCTAGGCTTAAAAATAAGATACTGCGGTCGAATTTGATCAAGGATTTTTTCTTTTTCATCGATTTCAAAGGCACCAATGAGCTCCTCATCCAGGGCTATGGGAAGGGGCGTTTTCCGGCATAATTCAGCCATCTGCTCCCTTTGACCTTGTTTTATGGGTTGCTCTATGCTATGAAGGTTGAATTCACTCAGCTGCTTCAATTTTTCCAGAGCGTCTGCGGTTGAAAAAGCACCATTGGCATCTACCCTTAATTCTATCTCTTCGGAAGTAAATTCTCTCCGGATATATTTCAAAAGATCGAGTTCTGTCTCAAAATCGATAGCCCCTATTTTCATCTTGATGCAATCAAAACCGGCTTCTATCTTTTCAGAAATCTGCTTTTTCATAAAAGGCTTGTCTCCCATCCAGATCAATCCGTTTATGGGAATAGAAGCTTTGCCGCGGGTAAATTCTGAAGGGAAAAGTTCAAATTTATTATCAGAATCCAGCGACTTGAAGGCCATTTCCACTCCAAATTGAATACTCGGGTATTCATTTAATTCCTGCCACAAAAATTCAGGGCCGGTATTAATATTGGCACAGACCCATTTCAATTTTTCCTCATAATCGGGACGATCATCTATGCTCAGGCTTCTGAGAATACCACATTCCCCAATTCCGGTCCTATTTCCATCGGCGATTTGTAAAAACCATGTTTCCTTGGTAGTAAGAACGCCCCGGGAAGTTCCGCTGGGGCGTTTAAAATTTAAAATATACTTATTGTATTTTGCCTGCATCTACAGGAGTTTTTTATTTATAATTCTATGCTTTCTCCAATTTCAAGAAGCATCAGGTCTTTACCTTTTTCATAAAATTTCCGTTTAGCTTCTTCGTGATCTATCTCGATGTATCCAAAGGTATCATAATGGCACCCCAGGATTTTATCACATTCAACGAAATCACTGGCTATAATAGCGTCATCTACTCCCATGGTGAAATTATCACCAATTGGCAATATAGCCAGATCGAGGCTGGTTTTCATAGGAATTAATTTCATATCCATAGTCAGAGCAGTATCCCCGGCAATATAAATATTTTTATGTTCGCCTTCAATTACAAAACCTCCTGGTTGACCGCCATAAGAACCATCGGGAAAGGAGCTTGAATGTATGGCGTTTACATATTTTACTGTTCCGAAGTCAAAATCCCAACTTCCACCATGATTCATGGGATGTACCTCAATACCTTTAGCTTCGTAATGATTGCTGATCTCAAAGTTACTCACGATAACGGCTCCTGTTCTTTTGGCGATAGCCTCAGCATCCAGGGTATGATCCTGGTGGGCATGAGTCAGCAAAATATAATCTGCCTTTAGTTCTTCAATATTTATCTTATCCTTTGCAAGTTGATTCCCCGTAATAAAAGGATCTACCAAAACATGGGTTTCTCCTATTTTTAATCCCAGGCAACTTTGACCGTAAAAAGTGATCTTCATGATATTATAATTTTTGATTGAAAAATCAATCTTTATTAATTAAAAAATAGCTCTACAGGTAAATTTAAACATAAGGTATTTTCCGATCACTGCTTTATATAATTTTGTTAAAACCTTAGATGATTTGCCCAATTCCAAACAGAATTGCTATCGCGAAGGTTGAAAGAGCAAGGATTTTCAATTCAGGATCGAGCAGTACAGGATTTTCATTTTCTACCACTCGTTTTAAATGAAGTATCAAAGGCACAAGCGCCGGTAAATACAGAAAATCACTGGCACCTTCAAAACAAAGTACGGTATAAACCACCAGGCATAAGATCGCAGACAGAATAAGGAAATAATGATAATTCTTAGCGTTTTTGTCACCTAAAATTACCGCCAAGGTATTTTTACCCGATTTTTCATCTGAGGCACGGTCACGCATATTATTCAAATTAAGCACTCCCATACTCAAAAAACCAAATGTACTGGCAGGAAGTAAAACTTCCCATTCGAACTTATGGGCATACAGAAAATAAGAACCATAAACCGCAACCAACCCGAAGAAAAGGAATACAAAGATATCTCCCAAACCCCGGTAACCGTAAGCCGATTTCCCTACGGTATATTTTATAGCGGCGGCAATCGCAGCAATTCCTAAAAAGAAAAAGATAAGTGCAAAAAGCAAATTCTCCCTACCAAAGGCGGCATAAATAAGCAAAATTGCCAGTAACAAGGTTCCAAAAGCCGTTATTATAATCCCCTGCTTCATTTCCTTCCTGCTGATCAACCCACTTTGAATGGCTCTTAGCGGCCCAACCCGGTCTTCGTTATCTGTACCTTTGACTCCGTCGCCATAATCATTGGCAAAGTTTGAAAGGATCTGAAGCCCCAGAGTTGTGGCCAGGGCCAGGCTAAAAATCGCTATATTAAAAAAGCCGTGTTGTGCGGCAATGGTGGTTCCAACTATAATTCCGGATACCGATAGTGGTAAGGTCCGTAGACGGGCAGCACTAATCCAGGAGTCTAATTTCTTCATTAACTTAATTCATTATTTTTACCAGTAATTCTTTTAAAAGATCTCCCTGGGAAACATTGGCTGCTCCTACCCCTTTGCTCTTAGCATCTGTTTCATGTAAAAGATCGATCGCCCGACTCGCTTTCTTCATTGGATAATTCCTGGCCGCCAAAACATAATCACTCACAAAAAACGGACTTACCTTTAATTGTTTTGCCACGTTGCCTTTGGACTTATCAGGCAAGCCGTGATATTGTAATATCTGGGAAAAAAGGGAAAACAATAAAGATATGGTCACTACCAACGGATTGTCTTTAGGATTTTGGGCAAAATAATTGATAATTCGGTGCACTTTAAGAACATCCCGCTCTCCAATAGCTTTTCGCAGCTCGAAGTTATTAAAATCTTTGCTAATACCTATATTCTCCTCAATAAGCTCCGGAGTTATTTGAGTCTCTTTAGAGATAATTAATTGCAGTTTTTCCAGTTCATTATCGATTTTCCCCAAATCCA
>NZ_JBEPWD010000017.1:0-38970 GCF_041642575.1 Salegentibacter sp.
AGAAAAGACGGGCATGAGAATATCGAAATTTATGTGGAAAGTTATGTAGCGCTTAATGGAAGAAAAAGTGCGCCTTATATTGATCCTGAGGTCAACTTGCTGGAGGAGAAAGACTCCTTCAAACACAAAACATTTATATTACCATTTCATGAAAACATTAAAGGCCTTTAGTTGCTTATGTTTTATATTATTAACTTTTTCCGGGATTCAGGCCCAGTCACTTCGGGGTAAAGTGATTTCTTCTGAAAATAATTCAGGTATTCCCTATGCTGAAATTTATAATAAAACCACCGGAGAACTTACGCTTACTGATGAAACCGGGAATTTTAGTATTGAAACTTTACCACCGGCCCGCTATGAATTTGTAGTATATAGTTTCCAATATCAGCTAGAAGAAAGGGAAATTGAAATCACTGAAAACACCGAAGTTACATTTACTCTTCAGCCCCTTTCTGAAAATCTTTCTGAGGTTATTATTTCTCAACGCCGCGAGCAATTATTTGCCTTGCGCAGGTTAAGAGAAGTAGAAGGAACTGCAATTTATGCCGGTAAAAAAAGTGAAGTGGTCCTCATGCATAAGGTGACCGGAAATCTTGCCGCAAATAATGCCCGGCAGATTTATAACCAGGTTGTTGGATTAAATATTTATGATAATGGGGACGCCGGTTTGCAGTTAAACATAGGTGGAAGAGGCCTGGACCCCAACCGTACTCAAAATTTTAATACCCGCCAAAACGGATATGATATTTCGGCAGATGTTTTGGGGTATCCCGAGAGTTACTATACTCCGCCACCGGAAGCTTTGAGCGAGATACAGATAGTACGTGGAGCGGCCTCCCTTCAATATGGGACCCAGTTTGGTGGGCTAATCAATTTCAGGTTTAAAAAACCAAATCCTCTTAAAAAATTTGAGTTTATCAGCCGGCAGTCTATGGGATCTTACGATCTTTTTACCAGCTTTAACAGCGCCAGTGGGACTGTGGGTGATTTTAGTTATTATACTTACTATAATTATAAATCCGGGAATGGTTTTAGGGAAAATTCCGGCTATGAATCTCATAATGCTTTTGCTCATTTGGGTTGGAGACTTAGTGATAGAACAAAATTGAGTTTTGAATACACCTGGTTGGATTACCTGGCCCAACAGCCCGGTGGTCTAACTGATGCTCAGTTTTATGAAAACCCAGATTACAGCAACCGCTCCAGGAACTGGTTTGATGTCAACTGGAATTTATTTGCTTTAAAACTGGAGCACGAAATTTCCAGCAGGACAGATTTCAGCCTTAATCTTTTTGGTCTTGATGCGTCAAGACAAGCACTGGGATACCGGCAAAACCGGGTTTCTCAGCCAGATGATCCTCAGGAACCAAGAGAATTGTTGTATGATGCCTTCAATAACTGGGGTGCCGAAGCTCGCCTGTTAACCCGTTACAACCTGTTTGGAGAAGAGTCGGTGTTTCTTATAGGGAGTAAATATTATAATGCTGACAATACGCAAAGACAGGGGCCCGGAACTGCAGATTCCGACCCCGATTTTAGGTTTGCGACTTCCTCATATCCAAACTATTCAAGACAGTCTGAGTTCGAATTTCCAAATAAGAATCTGGCAGTTTTTGGAGAAAACATCTTCCATCTTACAGAGAATTTTTCTGTTACTCCCGGTTTTAGATTTGAATATATCCATACTCAAAGTGAAGGTAGCTTTAAAAACATTTTCACCGATTTAGCCGGGAATGTTCTTCAGAATGAAACAATTTCTGATAACCGTGAATTTGAACGAGGTTTTGTATTGCTGGGAGTGGGCATTGCTTATAAATTTACGCCGGAGTCTGAAATTTATGGGAATTTTTCGCAAAACTATCGTTCAGTTACTTTTAATGATATACGGGTGGTCAACCCGGTTTTCCAGGTAGATCCGAATATCACCGATGAAGAAGGTTTTACTACCGACCTCGGAATTCGCGGTAGATGGGGCGATTTTTCTTATGACAGCAGCATTTTTGGCCTGAAATACAACAACAGGATTGGAGAGGTACTCAAGGCTGAAGAAAGGGAGAATGCTTCGGGAGAAATAGTAGAGACAGGAAGGTTGGTGCGTTTCAGAGGAAATATTGGAGATGCTTTTATTTACGGTATTGAAACCTTTGGGGAATGGAATCTAAAAAACATTTTATTTGGTGAAAACGAAGACTATCTAGCCAGTCTTTTTCTAAATGCAGCTTTCACAAATTCTGAATACACTCAATCTGAGCAAACCAATGTTGAAGGAAATCAGGTAGAATTTATTCCGGAAGTAAACCTCAAAACCGGTTTGAGTTTTGGTTACAAAAATCTTTTGGGAAGCCTTCAGTACTCCTATCTTTCTACTCAATATACCGATGCCACGAATGCGCGGCAGGACAGGCGTGATTCCCAAAGAGGAATAGAGGGCGAAATTCCGGCTTACGGGATAATGGATTTGTCTTTTTCCTATTCCTACAAACGATTTAAACTGGAAGCAGGAATAAATAATTTATTAAACAACAGCTACTTTACGAGAAGAGCAACAGGTTATCCCGGCCCCGGAATTATTCCGGCGCAACCAATGACCTGGTATAGTACTCTTCAGTTTAGGTTGTAGAACTAATTGCTAAAAATAAATATTGTGAAGCGTTGGTAATTGGCCGTTATCAGCCAAAAAAATGCCTTCATTTTATTTATACCTATTCTAAATAACTATATTTGAACTCAAATTAAAAACTCCAGAAAATGAAGAAAACTTTAATTGGTCTTTTGGCTTTAACTTTAATGTTCTCCTGTAAAAATTCAGAAGAAAAGAATACTGAAGATCAGGAATCCAAAGAAGTAAATGTTTATACGCATCGTCATTACGAATCAGATCAGGAATTATTCAAACAATTTGAAGAAGAAACCGGAATAAAGGTAAATGTAATCAATGCCAGCGCCGATGAACTGATTCAGAAAATGAGTATGGAAGGCGAGCAATCTCCTGCCGATGTTTTAATTACAGTAGATGCCGGTCGGCTGGAAAGAGCGAAATCCAGGGATTTACTCCAATCCATAGAGTCTGAGGTGCTGGAAAATACCATAGCTTCACATTTGAAAGATCAAGATAATCATTGGTTTTCTCTTACAAAGCGTGCACGGGTTATCGCCTATGCAAAAGATCGTGTAAATCCCGAAGAACTTTCGACCTATGAAGATCTGGCTTCAGAAAAATGGAATGGGAAATTGCTCGTCCGTAGTTCAGGAAATATTTATAACCAGAGCTTAATGGCTTCTCTGATCGTAAATAACGGCGAAGAAGAAGCTAAAAAATGGGCAGAAGCGGTAGTCGAAAATATGGCCCGTTCACCAAAAGGAAATGATCGGGACCAGGTTAAAGCCGTGGTTGCGGGTGAAGGTGATCTTGCTATTGTTAATACTTATTACATTGGGAAATTGCTCAATTCTGATGATCCTGAAGAAGTAAAAGCCGGAGAAAAAGTTGGCTTGTTCTTCCCTAACCAGGATGGGCGTGGTACTCATATTAATGTGAGCGGTGCCGGAGTAGCGAGATATGCTCCTAATAAGGAAAATGCTATAAAATTTATTGAATTTCTGGTTTCTGAAGAAGCTCAAAAGATCTTCGCTCATTCTAATTATGAGTACCCTGTAAATGAGGCTGTCGAGCCTGCTGCTTTGTTACAGGAATGGGGAGATTTCAAAGAAGATACTTTAAACCTATCGCAATTGGGACAAAACAATAAAAAAGCAGTAATGCTATTTGATGAAGCAGGCTGGAAGTAGTGACATATTTTCTTTAAAAGCAAGGCTTAATCGCCTTAAAAGAGATACCAATAGATGGTCGGTTTTAACGCTGGCCATCGTTGGTTTTATCGCCTTGCCAATTATTTCCATTGGGGTTAAACTTTTTGCAGGACCTGGGGAGACCTGGGGACATCTAGTGGATAATTTGCTTGTAGATTATATAGGGAATTCTTTTTTCCTTGTATTTTTCTGTAGTCTGTTAGTGCTTTTATTCGGAGTGAGTAGTGCCTGGTTGGTGTCCCGCTTTGAATTCCCTTTCAGAAAGCAGCTGGAATGGTTGCTTATTCTTCCGCTGGCCATTCCATCTTATATTGTGGCTTATGCTTATGCTGGAATTTTTGATTATGGCGGTAGTCTCGAGTTGTTGTTAAGAGTTTTCGATATCGATTTTTTCCGAATTGATATGATGAATAAATTCGGATTGGCATTTGTATTGAGTATTTCCCTTTTTCCATATGTGTATGTGAGTTCCAGAGCATTTTTTTTGAATCAGGCCGGTAATTTGCTTGAGGCTTCTACGATGTTGGGGATAGGGGAGTTTAAATCTTTCTTTAAATTGATCCTTCCGCTTGCCCGTCCGGCCATTATCGCAGGTTTGATTTTGGTATTGATGGAAGTGCTTAACGATTACGGGGCAGCGCAATATTTTGGGGTTAACACCTTTACTACCGGAATTTTCAGGGCCTGGTTTGCTTTGGAGGAGCCTGAAACCGCGATCTATCTTTCGGCTTTACTTATCGCCATTGTATTTGCCCTTATTTTATTCGAAAAATGGCAACGAAAAAACCAGCAGGTGGCTTCTCAAAAGGCCTCTAAATTTTCTCATCGAAAAGAATTTAGAAAACCGGCGCAATGGCTTATTTTCTTTGTTGTTCTAATTCCTGTGAGCTTTGGATTCTTTATTCCTCTGGCTCAACTAATTTACTGGGCGGTGCTTACAGCCGGGAATGTTTTTGATTTTGATTTTCTCTTATTATCCCTGCAGAGTTTTTGGATCGCCTTTGTTACTGCAGTGGTAACGGTGATTTTTGCAACATTGCTGATCTATTTTGCTAAATGGAGTAGTATCAATACTGTTAAAAGCATTTCGAAACTCGGAATATTGGGTTACGCTATTCCGGGAGCCGTTGTGGCCATTGGAATTATGATTCCAACCCTGGCTTTGGATAAATGGATTATCGGAATAATGAATGATTACTTCGGAATAAGCGCAGGTTTGCTTATTAATGGAAGCCTGGTAGCCTTGGTTTATGCTTATGCTGTAAGGTTTTTGGCTGTTGCTTATAATCCTATTGAATCTACCGGTTTAAAAGTAAGTAAGAGTATACCAGATTCATCGAGGATGCTTGGGATGGGGAATTTCAGAACTTTTTTAAGGGTGGAATTTCCGCTTATAAAAACCGGGATCCTGAGTGCGATCATCCTTGTTTTCATAGACGTTATGAAGGAGTTGCCTCTTACACTGATCCTGAAACCATTTCATATAAATACTCTGGCTGTGAAAGCCTTCGAGTATGCCAGCGACGAAATGGTTATGGAAGCTGCCATTCCTTCATTATTTATTATATTCACGGCGGCGATTCCCGTGATATTTCTTAATAGATTACTTATAAAAGATTGAAGATGCTGATTGTTGATTCCCTTTCTAAAAGTTTTGATAAAGGCAAAAGCTTTGCTTTAAAAGAAGTTTCTTTTAAACTGGCGCAAGGAGATGTGTGCGCAATTGTGGGAGAGAGCGGAAGTGGGAAAACAACTCTTGTTCGCCTAATCGCAGGCTTGGAAAGACCTGATGGTGGTAGCATAATTCTTGACGGGAAAGAGGTTTCTTCAATCAAAAAGTTAGTAGCTCCCGAGAAAAGAAATATCGGACTGGTTTTCCAGGAATACGCGCTTTTTCCGCATTTTGATCTGCTGAAGAATGTGATGTATGGAATCTCAAAGCTAAAAAATAAGAAAGCTCGCGCTAAGGAAATGCTCGAACTGGTTGGCCTAAGCGGAATGGAGCATCGATATCCGCATCAGCTTTCGGGAGGTCAGCAGCAAAGGGTAGCCCTGGCCAGAGCTTTAGCTCCTAATCCATCTTTGCTTATTCTGGATGAACCTTTTAGCAACCTGGATGCGATGTTAAGAATGCAGCTTAGGAGTCAGGTTTTTGAAATCATCAAAAAGACGGGGGTAACCGCCATTTTTGTAACTCACGATACCCAGGATGCGCTTTCGGTAGCTGATGAGATCCTTATTCTTCAGAATGGAAAAATAATTCAGAAAGACCAGCCGGCGAATCTGTACATTAAACCTTCCTCCATTTATGTGGCTTCTTTGTTCGGGAATACCATTCAGCTGAATAAGGAAATGCAAACCGCTTTCGACTGTCCGCTCAATCCGAAATGTGATCATGCCATCCGTAATGAGAATCTGAGCATAAATGAAGAATGTGAGTATGTAACTCACGCCAGGGTCCTGAAAAAGACTTTCCTCGGAACAGGAACACAATTACTGTTGAAGCTTGATAACGGCCAGAAAATCTCTGTAGTGACCAAAGAACGGGAAGTAGCCGACCGGATTAAGATAGGTTTTAACTCCACCGATCTGCTGGAATTTACCGGATAGTAGGTCTTTCCAATAGTGCCTCGTAACTAATTCTGTTTTAAGGATTTTTTGCGATAAAAAATGTATATTTGCACGCAATTAAATCATTAATTGCTATGACCGCACACGAATCCAAAATTTTAGGAGAGGCCCTTACTTACGACGACGTACTATTAGTCCCTGCCTTTTCTGAAATCCTTCCCAGAGAAGTAGATATTTCCACACAATTCACCAAAAATATCCGTATAAATGTTCCAATAATTTCTGCAGCTATGGATACCGTTACCGAATCCCGGATGGCTATAGCCATTGCCCGGGAAGGAGGTATTGGGGTTTTGCATAAGAACATGAGTATAGAAGCTCAGGCTTTGAAAGTTCGCAAAGTTAAGCGAGCAGAAAGCGGAATGATAATCGATCCTGTTACTCTTCCCATCACGGCCAGGGTAAGCGATGCCAAAGCGAGTATGAAGGAGCACAGCATTGGAGGAATTCCCATTGTTGATGATGAAGGTAAGCTGCTTGGAATTGTAACCAACAGAGACCTCAGGTTTGAAAAGAATAATAAACGTCCTATTTCAGAAGTAATGACTTCTGAAAATCTTGTTACGGTAGCAGAGGGTACCTCTCTGGATGAAGCTGAAGATATCCTTCAGGATTATAAGATCGAGAAATTACCGGTAGTTAATTCTGAAAAGAAACTGGTAGGCTTGATCACTTTTAGGGATATTACCAAACTTTCACAAAAACCAATCGCCAATAAAGATACCTACGGAAGACTTCGAGTAGCAGCTGCTATTGGTGTTACCGGTGACGCTGTGGAAAGAGCTGGAGCATTAGTGAAAGCAGGGGTTGACGCAGTAGTGATCGATACCGCTCACGGGCATACCAAAGGAGTGGTTCAGGTATTAAAAGAAGTAAAAAAGCATTTTCCTGAGCTTGAGGTTGTAGTTGGAAATATAGCTACCGCTGAAGCTGCTAAATATCTCGTAGAGGCTGGTGCCGATGCAGTTAAAGTGGGAATTGGACCCGGTTCTATTTGTACTACTCGTGTTGTAGCCGGAGTTGGATTTCCTCAGTTTTCTGCAGTTCTGGAAGTGGCAGCAGCTCTTAAAGGTACAGGTGTTCCTGTAATCGCCGATGGTGGTATTAGATATACCGGTGATATTCCTAAAGCCATAGCCGCAGGAGCCGACTGTGTGATGCTTGGTTCCCTTCTTGCAGGTACAAAAGAATCTCCCGGAGAAACTATTATTTTTGAAGGCAGAAAATTCAAATCTTATCGCGGAATGGGCTCTGTAGAAGCTATGAACAAAGGTTCAAAAGACAGGTATTTCCAGGATGTGGAAGACGATATTAAAAAACTTGTTCCAGAAGGGATCGTGGGCAGAGTACCATATAAGGGTGACCTCGAAGAAAGCATTCACCAATTTGTGGGTGGTCTTCGCGCCGGAATGGGATACTGTGGAGCTAAAGATGTGGATACCTTGAAAGAAAAAGGAAGATTTGTCAAGATTACATCCTCTGGAATTCATGAGAGCCATCCTCATAATGTGACTATCACCAAGGAGTCACCAAATTACAGCAGGTAGAAAGTATAATTTTAAGATAAATGAAAACCCGGCATCTGCCGGGTTTTTTGTTGTAAAAAGTCAGGGTTTTACTCTTCCTCCTGGACTTCCTCAGGATCTATCCCTAATTTTCCCAGTACTTTTTCCGTAATGTCATAGCGCTCGTCAGCAAAGGCTAAACTATTGCCGTTTGCATGTAAGATCTGGGTATAGCCTTCTTCCTGGATAACCTGTTGCATGGCTTGATTAATCTCGTCATAGAGCGGTTTAGTGAGTTCGTTTCTACGCATCTGCATCATCACTGAAGCTCTTTGACGAAAGCCTTTAATATCGTTTTCAAGACCAATTATTTCATTTTCTTTTTCTGCTCTTTCTTCCTCATTTAGAGTTTCGCGATCTTTTTGATATACTTCAATAAGACCTTCGTATTCTTTTATGGTTTCCTGAAGATCCTGCTGCATCTCGGAGTCATAATTCTGCAGCCCAAGATTTACTTCTTCCATAGCCGGCATCTGGCCAATTATATAATCGGCATCAATAGTCCCTGTTTTGGTTTGAGCGTTGGAGATATAGCCTAAAAGGATAAAAGCAAATAATAATGTTGTTTTTTTCATAATTGGATTAATTTTTGGCAAATATAATCGCCCAATTCATTAAAACACAGTTTTTAATTAATAAAAACTTAAGGGAAATCATTTAGATCTTATTCTTATTCCCATTTCGGTCTTAGTCTATATTGGATGAGATCTAGAAATTTAGTTGGATTGTAATAATTGGTTCTGTATAATTTTATATAGTTAGAATCGTTTTGGGAATAGCTTGTAGAACCTAAAGGAATTCTTATTTTTGCTGCCATGTAAAAGGCACAAAAATAGCAGTTTGGAATTGGTATATAAATTGCTAGCCTTAATCAAAAAAAGTATTGAAAAGCACACGCCTGTTTTTATTAAATATTTTTCTTGTCGTTGGATTGGCAGGTTGTAATTTATTCGAAGAAACCGATGAGCGGAAAGTAGTAGTGCGGGTTAATGATTCTTATCTTTATGAAGATGACATTCAGGCACTTATCAATGAAGACGCCAGTGCAGAAGATAGTACTCTTATCGTTTCGAATTATATAACCCGGTGGGCCACACAGCAGTTAATTATTGATCGGGCACGTTTAAATCTTTCGGAGGAACAACAGAGAGAATTCAACGATTTGGTGGAGAATTATAGAAATGAATTATACACCAATGCTTATACCGAAGCGATGGCCAGAAAGAATATGGATACCAGCTTTACAGAAGCCGAGCTGGAAACCTATTATGAAGAACACAAGGAAAACTTCAAATTAAAAGAAGATCTTGTTAAGCTCAGGTATATAAATCTGGATAGAAATCTCAATAACCTGGAACAGATCAGGGAATGGTTTGTTGATTTTGAGGAGGATGACAGGCAGGAACTCGATAAGATTTCTCTGCAGTTTAAGAATTTTTCTTTTAATGATTCGGTTTGGGTTAAAACCAAATCGGTTTATGGGAAAATAGGACCTTTAAGCGTAGAAAACCGATCAGATTTGCTTAAAACCGATAATTTTCTTCAGCTTGAAGATTCTTTAGGTGTATATTTGATCTATGTAAACGATGTGTTGGAGAAGAATGAACAGGCACCATTGAGTTACGCAAAGCCTACTTTAAAACAGATATTGCTAAATAAAAGAAAGCTCAATCTAACAAAAGAACTTGAAAAAGAAATTACAAAAGATGCAATTAAAAACAATGAATTTGAAATTTACGACTAAATTAAGCGCATTTATATTTGGATTATTTTTAAATCTGAATCTTGCTGCCCAGGAGGTCATTGTAACCGATAGTACCGCAATTCAGGCTGAAGATGAATTGGCCCAAAATAAAACTGAAGACGGTGACTTCAAGCGTAAAAAAGTAGATGGAATCGCTGCCGTAATAGGAGATTACATTGTGCTGGACAGCGATATCCAATTAATGTATAAAGATATGCAAAGTCAGGGTATGTCCACAGCCGGTATTACCGACTGCGAATTGGCCGGTTCCCTTATGGAAAACAAACTATATGCGCATCACGCAATTCAGGATAGTATTATTGTAATGGATGCCGAGATCAATAATTATATCGATCAGCAGATTGGCGAAATGGTGAATCAGGTGGGTTCAATGGAGAAAGTTCTTGAATTCTATAAAAAGGATACTGAAGAGGAATTTCGCGATGAATTGTTCGAGCTCAATAAGGAAAGACAACTTGCCAGCCGCATGCAACAGAGTATTATTGAGGAGGTAGAAATCACCCCTGAAGAGATAAGAGAATATTTCGATAATATTCCTGAAGATGAGCTCCCCATGTTTGGAGAAGAAGTGGAACTTGCCCAAATAGTTGTGAAACCTGAAATTCCGGAATCTGAAAGAAAAAAGGTAATTCAGCGTCTTAACGAATTTAAGGCTGATGTAGAAGATAATGATGCAAGTTTTGGAACCAAGGCAATCCTGTACAGTCAGGACCCCGGAAGTGCAAGTAATGGAGGCCAGATTAGCCTTTCCAGAAAAGACAACTTTGTACAGGAATTTAAGGATGTGGCTTTTAGCCTTCAGCAGGGTGAAATAAGTGAACCTTTTGAAACCGAATTCGGGTTTCATATTATCCAGGTAGATCGTGTACGGGGTCAAACCGTAGATCTGCGTCATATTCTGCTTATTCCTGATGTGAATAATCAATCGGTGGAGGAAGCTAAAAGTGAGATAGACAGTATTCGCAAACGTGTAGATGAGGGAGTACTTGATTTTGCTGAAGCTGCAAGAGAATTCTCAGATGAAAAAGAAACCAGAAATGATGGCGGTCGTTTAATGAATCCGCAAACAGGAGATTCCCGTTTTGAACTTTCAAAAGTAGATCCTAAACTTTATGAACAAATTGGTGAATTGCAGGAAAAGGAATTATCCCGAAGATTAACCGAGCAGGACCGTACCGGGCGACCTTCCTTTAAGCTTATAAGAGTTACCAAAAGAATTCCTGAGCATAAAGCCGATTACGCGACAGATTATATGAAAATTAAGGAGCTTGCCCTTCGTGATAAGCAGATGGAAGCTATTGAAGAATGGCAGAAAGATAAGATTGGTGAAACCTATGTGAAGGTTAGCGGTAAATACCGGGACTGCGATTACAGCAGTAACTGGCTGAAAAATTAAAAATTTATGTCTAACGTTGCACTGGTAGAGAAACTGGTTGAAAAGAACCGGCAATTGAAAAAGGAAATTGCCAAGATTATCGTTGGACAGGATATAGTTATAGATCAAATTTTGCTCTCCGTTTTTTCCGGGGGGCATTCTTTGTTAATAGGAGTGCCGGGCTTAGCTAAAACTTTAATGGTTAATACCATTGCACAAACCCTCGGCCTGGATTTTAAACGAATCCAATTTACCCCAGATCTCATGCCCAGTGATATTCTTGGAGCTGAGATCCTCGATGAGAACAGGCAATTTAAATTTATTAAGGGACCTATTTTTGCCAATATCGTTCTGGCCGATGAGATAAACAGAACTCCTCCAAAAACCCAGGCTGCCTTACTTGAGGCCATGCAGGAAAGAGCGGTTACTGTAGCCGGACATCATTATAGACTGGCAAAACCTTATTTCGTTCTGGCAACTCAAAATCCCATTGAACAGGAGGGAACCTATCCTTTACCGGAAGCCCAATTAGACCGTTTTATGTTTGCTATCAACCTGGAATATCCCAGTTTTGAGGAAGAAGTGATGGTAGTAAAAAACACCACTTCTGATGAAGAGGTTGAAGTTGAAGCTCTTTTCAATGCTGAGGAAATTATTCAGATACAGCATTTAGTAAGAAGAATACCTGTTGCCGAAAATGTTGTGGAATATGCTGTCAGGCTGGTTGGAAAGACCCGCCCAACAGCCAATGGAGCACCAGAACTGGTTAAAAACTACCTTGACTGGGGAGCTGGCCCCAGAGCTTCGCAAAATTTAATTCTCGCTGCCAAGGCCAATGCCGCAGTAAACGGGAAATTCTCACCCGATATCGAAGATGTACAAAAAGTTGCTATTAGCATTCTGAGGCATCGTATTATTAAAAACTACAAGGCTGAAGCCGAAGGGATTTCCGAAGAGAAAATAATTAAAGAATTATTTTAAAAAATATTGATAATAATGCGATTGCATTTTTATCAATATCGTAATTTATCACCTTTAATTTTAATATCACACAATTTATTGTCGCTTAAATTGATAATAATTAAGTTATTTTCAATAAATTTTGATATTAGGTTGTAATTTTCAAAATCTCCCTAAAATTCGTAAATTTGCGAGACTTTTTAGAACCTAAAAATAACAAATATGGCATTCGATATTGATATGATCAAAAAGGTTTATAGCCAAATGCCCGAGCGTGTGAAAAAAGCCCGTGAGGTAGTTGGAAAACCTTTAACCCTTTCAGAAAAAATCCTTTATTCTCACTTGTGGGATGGCGAAGTAAAAGAAGCTTACCAAAGAGGAAAAGATTATGTAGATTTTGCTCCGGACAGGATTGCCTGCCAGGATGCCACTGCACAAATGGCTTTGCTACAATTTATGCAAGCTGGAAAGAAAGAAGTAGCAGTACCCACAACTGTGCATTGTGATCACCTTATCCAGGCCAAAATGGGTGCTGTAATAGATTTGCAGGCCGCCAATAAATCAAGTCATGAGGTTTTTGAATTTTTGGAATCGGTTTCCAATAAATACGGAATCGGATTCTGGAAACCGGGAGCAGGAATTATTCACCAGGTAGTTCTTGAAAATTATGCTTTTCCCGGTGGAATGATGATCGGTACAGATTCTCATACTGTAAATGCAGGTGGTCTAGGAATGGTTGCGATAGGTGTTGGTGGTGCCGATGCCGTTGATGTTATGGCCGGGATGGCCTGGGAGCTGAAATTTCCAAAACTTATTGGGGTGAAATTAACCGGAAAACTTTCTGGATGGACTTCATCTAAAGATGTGATCTTAAAAGTAGCAGGAATTCTTACCGTAAAAGGTGGAACCGGTGCTATAATTGAATATTTTGGAGAAGGTGCCCGCTCAATGTCGGCTACCGGAAAAGGTACTATTTGTAATATGGGTGCCGAAGTTGGTGCTACCACTTCAACCTTTGGTTACGACGATTCAATGGAGCGTTACCTAAGAGCTACCGATCGTGCTGACGTTGCAGAAGCTGCTAACCAGGTAAGAGAACACTTAACAGGAGACGACGAAGTGTATGCCAATCCTGAGCAATATTTCGATGAACTAATCGAGATTAACCTTTCAGAATTAAAGCCACACCTTAACGGACCATTTACTCCGGATCTTGCTACTCCAATTTCAGAAATGGCCGTTAAAGCCAAAGAAAATGACTGGCCTATAAATGTAGATTGGGGACTTATTGGTTCATGTACTAACTCTTCCTATGAAGATCTTACCCGTGCAGCTTCCATTGCGAAGCAAGCGGTAGATAAGAAAATTAAAGCCAAGTCAGATTTCGGAATTAATCCAGGGTCTGAACAAATTAGGTTTACAGCTGAGCGTGACGGATTATTACAAATCTTTGAAGATCTTGATGCAACTATATTTACAAATGCCTGTGGACCATGTATCGGTCAATGGGACCGAAGTGACCGTAAAGGAGAAGAGAAGAACACTATCGTTCATTCATTTAACCGTAACTTCTCTAAACGTGCCGATGGGAATCCAAATACACACGCTTTCGTAGGTTCACCAGAAATGGTTGCCGCTATTGCGATCTCAGGGCGATTAGATTTCGATCCAACTCGTGACAAATTAATCAACGAAGATGGAGAAGAGGTGATGCTGGACGAACCAAAAGGTATTGAACTACCGGAACTAGGTTTCGCTGTGGAAGATGCTGGTTATATCCCACCAAAAGAGGACGGAAGTTCTGTTGAGGTGAAAGTCGCTGAAGACAGTGAGCGTTTAGAATTGCTTACTCCTTTTGACCCTTGGGATGGCAAAAATCTTATCGGAGCTAAATTACTTATAAAAGCTTTCGGAAAATGTACCACCGACCATATTTCTATGGCGGGGCCATGGCTACGTTATCGTGGTCACCTTGATAATATTTCCAACAACATGCTTATTGGAGCTATAAACGCTTTCAATAAGAAAACCAATTTTGTAAAGAATCAATTAACCGGGGAGTATGATGGTGTACCTAGCGTACAACGTGAATATAAAAAAGCCGGAGTGCCAACAGTTGTGGTTGGAGATCATAACTATGGGGAAGGTTCTTCCAGAGAGCACGCGGCTATGGAGCCACGTCACCTTGGAGTAAAAGTGGTACTGGTTAAATCTTTTGCCCGTATTCACGAGACAAACCTTAAAAAGCAAGGTATGCTTGGATTGACCTTCGATAATGAAAGTGATTACGATCTTATCCAGGAAGACGACACCTTTAACTTTATAGACTTGGAAGATTTTGCGCCCAACAAGCAGATCACTATTGAAGTGGTTCATGCCGATGGAAGCAAGGATACTATAATAGCCAACCATACTTATAACAATTCTCAAATTGAATGGTATAAGCATGGTTCAGCGTTAAATCTTATCAAAAAGCAAAATGTTGCTTAGTAAATAAAGTTTCTTATAAATGATGAATCCCGCCTGAGACCTGGCGGGATTTTTTTGCCTTAATTCGGTTTGTTAAGTTTAACTTTGTTTCTCGTCTAAACCTGAAATTTACTTTATGAAGCTTTTCAAAAATCAGTGGTCCAACATCATTTTTATAGTATTGATCATTATTCTTATAATTCCCCAAACCCGTAAACCAATCCAGATTTTTGTAAATAAGGTGTTTTCCTTTAGTCCTTCGGTTACCGACGAAGAAGATCGTGAAAAATTAGCCGATTATAATTGGATTCTTGAAAACAGTGAAAGAGAAAGGATTAACTTTTCAGATTCCCAGGGCGAAGTGATTATCGTTAATTACTGGGCCACCTGGTGTCCGCCCTGTATCGCGGAGATGCCGAGCTTCCAGGCTTTATATGATGATTATAAAGACAAGGTAGACTTCTATTTTGTTTCCGGAGAAGAACATAACACTACTCAGAAGTTCCTGAATTCAAAGCAATTTGATATTCCCAGTTACAGGATGCTTTCAGAAGATCCTAAACCTATGGACGGTTACTCTCTTCCTACCACTTATCTCATTGATAAAGATGGGGAAATCATTATTAGAAAAATTGGCGCCGCCGACTGGAATAGCACGAAATTAAGAAACACCCTTGATGAACTGATTGCGGAGTAAAGGATTAAAAAGCTTTCCTGAAAAAAGATTTTATGAAGTCGAAACTGTAGAGAGACATCATTATTTTCAGGTCTTCAGAAAATGATGTTTCCTCATCGAGGTAGCTGAAAATCTCCTCTGGGTTGTTTTTAGTATAAAATTTAGTGAAGATACTTTCCCCTTTCTCATTGTTATTAGCCAACACATCCAGGAATATCCCGTCATATCTTTTGAATTTTTTATTGATGAGGTTTTCACCGGGAAAATCCCCTGTTTTGATATTTTCAATTATGGTGTCTACTTTTTTCTCGGTGTTTTTAAAGGAATAACCGGTAGAAGCTTTTACCCATCCACCTCCGGTACCAATTTTAGTTATTTTTGAGGTGTTTTCGGCCTCGAAAGGGAAATCGGTCATAGGGATGATGCCGGACTCGGTAGAAACAATCTTATAGTCTTTCACTTTAAGAAACTCATTGAGGTAACGCTTAAGCATTTCATCGTATACCCTTTCTTCGGTTAAAAAGGGTGTGAAAAAGGTGTATTCTACGAGAGCTTTTGTTTCGGAAACCGGTAAAATATAGGTAAAAGCTGTAGCATTTTTATATTTCAGCCGGTAATCCATCATGGTGAATTCTTCTGGAGAAAAAACCGGTTCAGTGGTTTCGATCTCCCAACCCTTAAAATGCTGATAGATTAAAGTATGTTTTCCCTCTTCCATGTATTCAGGATTAACGCGACTGTCGAAGAAATGTGTTGCAGTATAATTATTTATTTTTCCTGAAGCTTCCCGTGTGACCGGATCTATTTCTGAAATTTCATCACGGATCAAGTGAATATCTGGAGAAGCCTCGAGCTCGGCCAGGGTCTCCCGGTAAAGATCTTCAGCCTTTATCATTTTATATTGGTAGGGCTCCAGCTCCAGCTTTTTATTTATTCCTGATGTGATAAACCGACCAATTTTCCATCTTTTTGAAACTAGCTTGTCCCATTTCCCAGTGTTTTTTTCCCAAAAACTCCAGGTTTTTGAGGGTGCTTTGAAATCGGGATCTATTACCGCGATCTGCTTTCCCTTAAAAAAAATATCCCGGCTAAGTTGCCGGGCAAGCTGTAATCCTGCGAGACCGCCTCCTACAATAACATAAAAATATTTAGGTACCTGCATAGGTTAGTAACGACGGAAAATAGATGTTATTTTTTGAAATATTTAAAAGGCACCCATAGCATCCCGAAACATTCGCCATCATCTTTGCCCAAGTGTTTATGGTGCATTTTGTGAGCTCTTCTTATGCCTTTAGCGAACCGGTTATTAGCATTTCGGAACATTTTAAAACGCTGATGAATGAAAATATCGTGAACGGTAAAATAAGTGATTCCGTAGGCCAGGATCCCAAGTCCCACAGGCAAACCAAACCAAACGTCTTCGTATCTCCACAAGAGAAAAAAACCTATACTTACCAAAGCATAAAAAATAAAAAAGAGGTCATTTCGTTCCCACCAGTGGCTATGATCTTTGTGATGGTGATCTTTATGTAATCTCCACAAGACACCATGCATAATATATTTATGGGTAAACCAGGCCATGCCTTCCATAATAATGAAGGTGCCCAGAAAAACTGCTATCCAGAGTAGAATGCTCATTTTAAAGTAAATTTAATCTATACGAAATATACGATTTTGCCAGCAAACCTACCTTCTGATAATCAGAAACTCTAATGCGTCGGTTCTTAATTTCCATTGGAGGTGTTTTCTTTAGTTTGTGAAGCAATTTCTTATAATAAATATATGCGGTATAAACTCCGAATTTTGCTTCTACAGGTAATTTAGCTATGCCTTCAAACCCGTGTCTGAAATCGGCATCTATTTCATCAATAATTTTCTTTTTTCCGGCTTCATCCAATTGCGCCAGGTTGGTGTGCGGAAAATAACTGCGGCTAAGATCTTCGTAATCGGCTTTCAGGTCTCGTAAAAAATTTACTTTCTGAAATGCAGAACCCAAACTCATTGCCATATTTTTTAATTCTTCATACTTTACAGGATCGCCTTTAACAAAGACTTTCAGGCACATAAGTCCTACTACATCAGCACTCCCGTAAATATATTCCTTGTAAGCTTCAAAAGATGAGTATTCTGATTTATACAGATCCTGTCGCATACTTTTCATAAAAGCATTGTAGAGAGAAGCTTCGATATTGTATTTATGCACAGTTTCCTGGAAAGCATTTAGAATCGGATTAAGGCAGATCTTATTTTCAATAGCCAAATGCAGGTCTCGCTCAAAATCATTAAAAAGTCTTTCTTTATCATAATCGTGAAAACTATCCACAATTTCATCGGCAAGACGTACAAAACCGTAGATGTTGTAAATATCCTGTCTAATAGAAGGTGCCAGCATACGGGTAGCCGTGGAAAAGGAGGTGCTGTAGGCATGCGTTACACTTTTACTACAAGTGTGGGAAAGGGTGTCAAAAATTTCTTTCATAGCTATTTTTTTGAGTTTTGAATAAGTCCTGCTGCAAGTTTTCCCGAGATTAGCGAGGGTGGAACTCCTGGTCCGGGGACCGTTAACTGTCCGGTAAAAAACAAGTTGTGAACTTTTTTGCTTTTTAATTTTGGCCTTAAAAATGCAGTTTGAAAAAGCGTATTAGCCAAACCATAAGCATTGCCTTTGTAAGAATTGTATTCCTGCTTAAAATCGTTTACGCAAAAAGACTCTTTAAATAGAATATGGTCTGTTACTTCTTGTTTTGTGATATGTTCAAATCGGGTAATGATCTTCCTGAAATATTCTTCTCTTATCTCTTCGGAATCTTCCACATCAGGTGCAAGAGGAATTAAAAATATTCCGGCTTCCTTATCTTGTGGTGCTGAAGAATCATCGGTTACAGAAGGGAAACTAGCATAGAAAAGAGGATCTTCCGGCCATTTGACATCATCATAAATGGCGCGGGCGTGCTTCTCAAAATCGGTGTCAAAAAACAGACTGTGATGGGTGATATTTACAAGTTTTTTATCAAATCCTACATAAAACAGCAGAGAGGAAGGCGCGAAAGTTTTTTTGTCCCAGTACCTTTCAGAATACTGTCTGTTGTCTTTTGGTAAAAGCGTTTCAGTATGATGATAATCGGCACCACTCAATACATAATCACTCTTAATGCGTTTTCCGTTTACCAGAATTCCGGTTGCAGTGTGGTTCTTAACAAAGATCTTTTCTACAGACGCACTGGTGTTCAATTTCACTCCCAGGGAAAGTGCGAGTTTCTCGATACCCTCAATAACCTTATACATTCCTCCTTTAGGATGCCAGGTTCCCAGACCAAAATCGGCATAGTTCATAAAACTGTAAAATGCCGGGGTGTTGCTCGCCTTGGCTCCAAGGAATAATACAGGGAATTCCAGGATTTGAATGAGTTTAGTATTGGTGAATTCCTTCCTCACTTCTTTCGAAATAGTACTAAAAAAACTACCGAGCTTCTTCGCTGTGGCGGGAGTAACCAGTTCCAAAGGTGAAATTCCCGGGCGATAAACCAATTCTTTGATTGCTATATTGTAATTATCAAGAGCTTCGGTTATGAATTTCTTCAGCTTTTTTGCGCTACCGGGCTCTTCTGTTTCAAAGGCCTTATAAATCTTTTCAAGGGTGTCTCCAATAGTTATGCTATCCTCTTTTCCAAAGAAAACCTTATACGCCGGATTTAACTTTTCCAGGTCATAGTAATCCCCGGGGGTTTTTCTGAAATCTGCGAAGAAGCGCTCAAAAACATCGGGCATCCAGTACCAGGTTGGACCAATGTCAAAAGTAAACCCATCTTTTTTTAACTGCCTGGCACGACCACCAATGGTCTCATTTTTCTCAAAGATCTCCACCTCGTAACCGTCGCGGGCTAAATAACAGGCTGCGGCCAGGGAAGCGAAGCCCGAGCCTATAATAGAAACTGATTTTTTCATAGACTCAAAAGAAACTGGTTGAGATTATCGATTTTTTTAATAAATGGGGGGAATTTACTGGTATCCACGTCTTTTAATTTCTGGCCGAATAACAGGAGCTCATAATTCTTTTTGTGACACACTTGTTTCTCAAAGTCTTTAATAAAGGTGCTTACTTCTAACGGGGAAGTGGTTAAATAACTCAAAAAACAGATGTCATCGTGGCGTTCCATTAGGTAGCTTAGGTCTGATAATGGAAGACTGGGGCCAAGATAGATGGCATTTCTATGATTGTAGATCAATTCATAATATAGGTAAATAATCCCAATATCATGAATTTCATTTTCCGGAAGAAAAAGAACATAGAGTCGATCTTTTGTGGGTTTATGAGTTTTTTTAATTTCGGCCAGGTGGAGATAGATCTTTTGTTTAATTAAGTCTACAACGAAATGTTCGTGAATTGGTTTAATAGTGTCGGTTTGCCAAAGCAAGCCTATATTTCCCAGGAAAGGAAGAAAAACCTGATGGAAAACCTCCCTAAAACTCTTATCCTTTCGCAGGCCTTCATAAGTTACATTGAAAAGCTCTTCATCAAAATTTATCATGGAAAGCTTTAACGCATTCAATGCCCGGTTTTCTTTACTGGCCCTTGCATTGATATTTCTTACCATTTTACTGATTTCATCCTCACTAAGTTTGGAAATACGCGAAATCTTATATCCATGTTCATTAAGAAATGAGATATTAAGTAGCTTCTGCAGGTTAGAACTATCATAAGTTCTTATATTAGTAGCTGTGCGATCGGGATTAAGAATATTGTATCTTTTTTCCCAAATCCTTATGGTATGCGCCTTGATTCCAGTTAAATTTTCAAGGTCTTTTATGCTAAAGTTCTGTTTTATTAATTCCATAGTAATTTAAAGATAAACAAATCTAAATAATATTTGAATCACACTTAATTATTAAAACGTTAAATTGTTTAATTTTATAGTTAAAATATTAAACAGAAAAATTTAAACATGACTAAAATTAAATCCAGTTGCGTCCTTATCACTGGTGGAGCCTCAGGTATTGGTAAGTTAATGGGCAGGAGAGTGTTGGAAAAAGGTGGTAAACTTATTATCCTGGACTTCAATGCCATAAAATTACAAGAAACACGAAAAGAACTACAAGCTTCAGGGGAAGTGCATGCATTTGAAATTGATATTACCCAGACTGAAAAGCTTAAGGAACTCGCGATTAAGATACAACGGGAAGTAGGCCCTGTCGATATTCTTATCAATAATGCGGGCATTGTGTTTGGTGGTTATTTTCACGAATCAAATGCTGCAGCGATAGATAAAACCATGGCTGTTAATGCTCTTGCTCCAATGCATCTCACCCAGCTTTTTCTTTCTGGAATGATTTCGAGAAAGTTTGGGCATATATGTAATATAGCTTCTTCAGCCGGACTGGTTTCCAATCCCAAAATGGCGATTTACGCCGGAAGCAAATGGGCTTGCACCGGTTGGTCTGATAGCTTGAGACTTGAGATGAAGGATTTGAAAACAGGGGTTGGGGTAACTACGGTAACTCCTTATTATATTAATACCGGAATGTTTGACGGCGTAAAATCATTAATTCCGATTCTGGAAGAAGAAAAGGTCGCTGCAAAAATTATAAGAGCCATTGAGAAAGATCGCATTTTTCTCAGCATGCCCTGGAGTATGAGATTTGTTAGATTTTCTCAGGGACTTTTCCCCATTTGGTTTTACGACTGGTTTGTTGGAAGGGTAATAGGAGTTTATAAAACTATGGATGAATTTAAAGGAAGAAGCACTAATTGATATGGAAGAAACATCAGCAAAAAAAATTGAAGCGATTTTTAAAAGTCAAAAAGAATTTTACGGGTCGCACCGTACCAGGGAAATTTCCTTCAGGTTAGATCAATTAAAGAAATTAAAAGAAGCGATACTGAAATATGAAGATCGAATTTATGACGCGCTGTGGAAAGATCTTAATAAGAGTAAGGAAGAGTCATTTTTAACCGAAGTAAGTATTGTTTTACAGGAATTGGATTTCCATTTGAAAAATCTTAAAAAATGGGCTAAAGCAAAGAAGGTTTCGACTCCTCTTCATCTATTGCCTTCCGGTTCAAAAGTGATTTACGAGCCATTGGGAATTGGCCTTATTATTTCTCCGTGGAATTATCCTTTTCAGCTTTGTATCAACCCGTTAATTGGAGCGATTTCTTCGGGGTGTTGTGCGGTTCTAAAACCTTCTCCTGATTCACCGAATACTTCCAAAATCATGGAAGAAATGATCAATGAATTTTTTCCTTCAGAATATATAAGTCTGGTGCAGGGAGGAAAGGAAACAAATCAAAATCTGTTTAATTATCCCTTTGATGTGATTTTCTTCACCGGTAGTTCCCGGGTGGGGAAAATTGTCATGAAGGCGGCTGCAGAACATTTGAGTAAAGTAATTCTTGAACTCGGTGGAAAAAGTCCGTGTATTGTTGATGAAGGAGCCAATCTGGATCTGGCCGCAAAACGTATTGCCTGGGGAAAGACAATTAATGCCGGCCAAACTTGCATCGCGCCCGATTACTTATTGGTTCACAAGTCGGTTAAAGATGATTTTCTTAAAAAGATGACTGAATCCTTTAAGGAATTATATGGTGAGAAAATAGATCACAGTAAGCACTACGCAAGGATTATAAATAAAAATGCTTTTGAAAGGTTAACCGGCTATTTAGAAGGAAAGGATATTTATCATGGAGGAGAATCTGAAGAAGAAAGTTTATTTCTGGCCCCGACGATACTGAATAATGTTGAAGCAGAAGATGAGATTATGAAGGAGGAGATCTTCGGACCAATTTTGCCGGTTATTGAATTTGATGAACTCAGTAATGCCGAAACTTTTATAAACAAGAGAGAAAAGCCGCTCGCCTTATATTATTTTGGCGACAAGGGGAAAGGAGAAAAAGTGTTAAGAAAGACCTCTTCCGGGGGCGCTTGTTTAAACGATACCCTCGTGCATATTGCCAATCATAAGGTTCCGTTTGGAGGGGTAGGAAACAGTGGGATGGGAAGTTATCATGGTCACAGGAGTTTTCTTGCTTTTAGTCATGAAAAAGCCGTGGTAAGTTCATCAAATTTCATAGACCTGCCTTTAAAATATCCGCCGTACCGGTTTTTCGGAATAATAAAGAAAATATTGAAATAGAATAGGAGTAGAAAAAATGTGCCCGGAGCGGGAGTCGAACCCGCACGCCCTAATGGACACATGGCCCTCAACCATGCCTGTCTACCAGTTCCAGCACCCGGGCAAAAAGCAGGATTCGAAAACCTGACTTTTAATAGGGCTTCAGTAAATTTAATTCCAACGGAATTCTGAACTTAATAAATGAATTGAGTTTCCACTTAAATAAATGATCTGGCTGTCCGCACGGATGAATCCGTTTCGGACGGGGGGCTTCCATCGACTTCGCCAAACGGCTTGCTCAGGATAAACTTCTCGCCCAACAAAATCAATACTTAAAAAGTGATCTGGCTGGGGCTCGAACCCAGGACCCTCTCCTTAAAAGGGAGATGCTCTACCAACTGAGCTACCAGATCTGATTTTTGCATCTGTAAAAAGAACTAAATTTGTGATCTTGTTGGAACATCCTTCAACTTCGCTCAGGAAAAACTTCTCACCCAACAAAATCATAATTTCAAAAAGTGATCTGGCTGGGGCTCGAACCCAGGACCCTCTCCTTAAAAGGGAGATGCTCTACCAACTGAGCTACCAGATCATTTGTGGCATACGGCGTTTTGCGAATGCGGGTGCAAATATACATTCATTAATTTATTTTTCAAGACTAAAATCATATAAATTTGCATTTGTTTTTAATTCATCTAATAACGAGTAAATTATAATATGAAAATATTTCTTAACGGATATATGGGGTCGGGAAAATCACTATTGGGGAAGCAACTTGCTGCCCATTTAAATTATGATTTTCTTGATCTTGATGACCAAATCGAAACCATAGAAGGAAAAACAATACACGAGATATTTCAGGAGAAAGGGGAATTATATTTTCGGAAACTGGAAACACAAGTTTTAAAAGATGTGCTGGAAGATTCTTCAAATCTGGTCGTTTCTCTGGGCGGTGGCACTCCATGTTATGGAAAAAACCTGGAATTAATCAAAAAAACGCCTAATTCTAAGACTATTTATCTCAAAGCTTCAGTAGAAGAATTGACCCGACGTTTATTCCCGGAGAAAATTCACAGGCCTGTTATCAGCCATCTTGATACCAGGGAAGCATTGGAGGAATTTATAAGGAAGCATATGTTTGAGAGAGGCTATTACTACCATCAATCAGATATTGTTGTAAATGTAGATAATGCTACGCCGGAAGAAATTTTAAATCAAATTGCAGAGAAGCTAAAATAGCTCTGCTTTATTGTTTCCTTTTTCAAAACTCAGTTTAACTGTTTCCTGAAGTGAAGTTGAAAGGGATATTCCTTTAAAATCCGCCTTAACCGGGTATTTTTTGTGATTTCTGTCAACCAGAACAGCTGTCTGAAATTGCTTTAGGGGTACCTCTAGAAAGTGCTTGACTCCATAGATTAGAGTGGTTCCGGAGTTTAAGACGTCATCTGCCAGAATTATGGATTTGTCTTTATAATCGGAACTTTCCAGGGATGTAGTTACCGGATTAAGAGGATTTTTTTTATCGATTTTAACCTCGCAAAGGCTGATCTTTAGAGAGGAAATTTCTTCCAGCCATTTTTTTAAGCGTTGAGCAAATTCGTAGCCGTTTTTCGAAATTCCGGCCAGCACGATCTCTTTTTCCTCCAGGTTGTTTTCATAGATCTGGTAGGCAATACGTTTTATTTTATGCTGAATTTGTTCGTGGGTTAAGATCAATACACCTTTTTTCATAGTTTTCTGAATTTGAAAAAGAGTTCATTTCCCCGGCGCGGTTTTATCGAATTATAACAGGGCTCCAGGATTTCAATTTTAAAGTACTCGCTAAAATACGTCAAATATTCATTTTTACTACCACCAAAAGGTGGTCCGTCCTCTGTGAGTTTAAAATTGAAAAGAACACCTGAAATTCGGCCATTCTCTTTTAAAAGCTTATGACATTGTCTGGCATAATGAGGTCTTTTTTTAACCGGAATTGCACAGAAGAATGTTTGCTCCAGGATGAGATCAAATTGATCTTTAATCTCAAAGAAATCGGTATGCAATATCTGACTTTTGGGAAAGGAGGGGCATCGTTTTGAAAAATTCTCAAGGGGCTCCCGAACGAGATCGACCACAAAAACATTTCTAAAACCTTTCTTGAATAGGTATTCGGCTTCCCAGGAATTACCTGCCCCGGGAATAAGGATCTTAATTTCTTTGTTGGGTAACTGATCGATATAAGCTTTAAGAGGTTGAGAAACTTCGCCTATATCCCAGCCGGTTTTTCCTTCCTTATAGCGGTCTTGCCAGAAATCGGCATCAAATTTATTTTTCATCGGTTGTATCAGGATCAGTATTTTCATACCACTCGTCTATATCGCGGCGGTCTTTCTTGGTAGGCCGGCCGGTGCCTTTTTTGCGGTAGTAATCTTTTGAATATTTTAAAAGATCAAGTTTTTCAAAGGCTTCTTTCGGAGTGGTATCATTCACATATAAGTTCACGAGTTTGGCACCAACCCTACTTGGTGGGATATCCAGGACCTCTAGCTGATAATCGATCTGGTTCTTGCGTACACTAATCTTATCTGTTGGAAAAACCTCCCGGGATGGTTTTACGCTGCTGCCTTCTATTTTTATTTTTCCCTGCTTACAGGCATGTGTGGCAAGGCTACGGGTTTTAAAATACCTGACGCACCATAAAAACTTATCAATCCTCATAAAACTGCGGTTTAATCCTTAAGCAAAAATACAAGAATATTGTATCTTGCGCCCCAAATTAAAAGAATGATGAGATTGAAATATTTATTTTTTACAGGTATTATTTTTAGTATGACACTGTTTTCCTGTAGTGACGATGATGATGAAGTTGAGGAGGTTCCCGAAAGAGATAGGGGAGAGCAGGCAATTGAAGATGATGAAGCCTTAAGAGCATACCTGGAAACCCATTTTTATAACTATGAGGACTTTGAAAATCCGGGAGGAGATTTTGACTATGTAATTCGTTTTGATACGATAGCAGGAGATAACTCCGATAAGACTCCAATTATTGATTCAGAAAATCTTATTCAGAAAACTTATAGCAAGGATGATGTAGATTATAATTTATACGTACTTAAAGTAAGAGAAGGAGTTGGAGAACAACCCACTTTTGCCGATTCTACGCTGGTAACTTACCGTGGAGAACTGCTGAACCGCTCTACTTTTGATAACGCAAAAACTCCGGTATGGTTTGATCAATTAGGGCTGATCGATGGATTCACCCAGGGAGTAGTCGAATTTAAAGGAGCTTCCGGTTATTCCGTTAATGATGATAATACTGTTAATTTCAACAATGATTATGGAATTGGTGCAGTATTTTTTCCTTCAGGCTTAGGGTATTTTTCTAATTCCCAGGCAAGCATTCCGGCTTATAGTCCGCTAATATTCAGTATTAATCTGTTGAGTGTGAATGAATCCGATCACGATGGCGACGGAATTCCCAGCTGGATGGAAGATCTTGACGGCGATGGGGATTTAAGGAATGACGATACCGATGAGGATGACACTCCTAATTATGCTGATAGTGATGATGACGGGGATGGTACTCCAACCCGGGAAGAGATTATCATAAATGAAGACGGAAGCCTTGAATTTCCCGATACTAACGATAACGGAATTCCGGATTATTTAGATCCAGATACGTTTTAAGTAAAAATAATTGAACTAAAAAAGCCCCGATCCGGGGCTTTTTTAGTTTTGAAAATTTCCTTTTTTAGAAGGAATATGAGGCGCTTAATATCCATTGGGAAGGCCTGGAATCCAGAGAAAATCTCTCTGAAGCTGTTTCAACAAAAGCAGTATTTTCGCTAAAGGCATTTTCATAACGTATGTCAAAGCCAAGGCGACCAAAATTTAAGCCTGCACCCAGCTGATATCCTATGCTGATATCATTCTCGACTTCGCCAATCTCTAAAGAAGTTTCCTCCAGCTCATTGTTTAAAATATATTGAAAAGAAGGACCTGCTTTTATATTTAGAGGTCCCAGGATGTTAACTCCAACTAAAACCGGAGCATCTATTTTATTCAGTTTGTAATCAAAGGATTCATATTCAGTGGTTAGACTCGTATACATTACTTCTGGCTGAAGAAAAAATCCTAAGATTCCAAATTTGCTGTAAGCTCCAATGTGAAACCCGGTTTTGTTTTCCCCTTCTTCAAAAGAAGAACGAAAATCTTCGGCACCTTCATTTACGTTTTCAAAATCTCCGGAAGCACCGTAGTTCAATCCTCCCTTAATTCCAAATTCGGCTTCCTGGGCCATTAAGCCTGTACCGGCTAGAAACACCGCAATGATTATTAACTTTTTCATACTATTTCAATTTTAAGTTAGGAATTCAATAACGCATAAACGATGCCGTTTATTCTGAATGAAATAAAAAAGCCTTTCAGAAATATCTCTGAAAGGCTTGTAATAGATTGACAGACAAGTTTTTATTTTCTGCTTAAAACTTTTTCTGTAGCCTTGATAATGGCTTCAGCATTAAGGCCATATTTGTCCATTAATTGTTCAGGTGTGCCACTTTCTCCAAAAGTATCCTGGGTAGCCACAAATTCCTGCGGGGCAGGATTGTTCTCGGCTAAAGTCCGTGCTACGCTTTCTCCAAGTCCGCCGAGGAAATTATGTTCTTCGGCAGTAACAACACATCCGGTTTTCTTAACCGAATTAATAATTGCCTCTTCATCCAGAGGTTTAATCGTGTGAAGATTGATCACTTCTGCACTTATACCTTTTTCTGAAAGTTTTTCAGCAGCCTGAATGGCTTCCCATACCAGGTGACCGGTTGCAATGATGGTTACATCGGTGCCTTCATATAAATGTATGGCTTTTCCAATTTCGAAATTTTGATCTTCAGGAGTGAAGTTAGCCACTTTAGGTCTTCCGAATCTCAGGTAAACCGGGCCTTCATGCTCAGCAATTGCGATAGTAGCCGCTTTTGTCTGATTGTAATCACAGGTGTTGATCACCGTCATTCCGGGCAACATTTTCATTAACCCGATATCTTCAAGGATCTGGTGTGTAGCGCCGTCTTCCCCAAGCGTTACACCTGAGTGACTGGCGCATATTTTCACATTTTTCCCTGAATAGGCAACACTCTGTCTAATTTGATCGTAAACTCTACCCGTAGCAAAATTGGCGAAGGTTCCTGCAAAAGGGATTTTTCCGCCAATGGTTAATCCGGCGGAGATTCCTATCATGTTTGCTTCGGCAATTCCTACCTGGAAGAAACGTTCCGGATTTTCGTCTATGAAATCCTGCATTTTAAGTGAGCCTACAAGATCGGCACAAAGAGCAACGACGTTTGGATTTTTTCTTCCCAATTCAGTAAGCCCATCCCCGAAACCTGAACGGGTATCTTTTTTTCCTGTATCTGTATATTTTTTCATTCTAAGTTACTTTGTCATTCCCGTCCCGCAAATAAGCGGGATAAACTGCGACGGAAATCTGTTTTTATTTGATTACCTTAAAAGTAGGGCCTAATAATCCCCTAGAGTTTCAGGGTTTTGTGCAAGGGCCTTCTCGAGCTGCTCGTCATTTGGAGCTTTTCCATGCCATGCATGAGTATGCATCATAAAATCTACTCCGTGACCCATAACTGTTGTCATTAAAATACAAACCGGCTTTCCTTTTCCGGTGCGGGTTTTAGCTTCTTTCAGGCTGTTTAATACCTGTTCCATATCATTACCGTCTTCTAATTCAAGCACATCCCAGCCAAAAGCTTCAAACTTCTTTTTGAGATTACCCATTGGAAGTACAGTATCGGTACTACCGTCAATTTGCTGTCCGTTAAGGTCAACGGTGGCGATAAGATTATCAACTTTATTTCCTGCTGCATACATAATTGCTTCCCAGTTTTGACCTTCCTGAAGTTCTCCATCGCCGTGAAGGGAAAATATAAGGTGATTATCTTTGTTTAGCTTTTTAGCTTCAGCAGCACCTATTGCAACTGACATTCCTTGGCCAAGGGAACCGGAAGCCACTCGAATTCCGGGCAGGCCTTCATGCGTTGTTGGATGGCCCTGTAACCGGGAGTCAATTAATCTGAAAGTGTTTAGCTCCTCCACCGGGAAATAACCGGTTCTGGCAAGCACGCTGTAAAATACCGGGGAGATATGGCCATTGGAAAGGAAGAACAGATCTTCGTCTTTACCATCCATATCAAAATTGGGATTATGCTCCATCACCTCTTTGTAGAGCGCTGTGAAAAATTCGGTACATCCTAAAGAGCCTCCGGGATGACCAGAATTTACTTTGTGTACCTGTCTTAAAATATCTCTGCGCACCTGCGTGGCAAAGTCTTTTAATTCCTGAATGTCTGACATTATAGTATTGTGTTGTTTAAATAATGGCCACAAAAATAGGCTTTTAAATAGCTTTGACAAAGCCCTGAAAGGGCAGTTATTAACTTTGGAGCTCAAGTAACTAACAATTTAGCTTTTCAAGCAGCTTCAATTTGATTTTTAGTTGAGTATCTTTGCACCGATTTAATTTAGACTATGAAATTTGATTTATTAACTACCGATCCCGGTAGTAAAGCCCGTGCCGGTAAGATCACTACTGATCACGGAACAATTGAAACTCCTATTTTTATGCCGGTTGGAACGGTGGCTTCGGTTAAAGGAGTGCACCAAAGAGAGCTGAAAGAAGATATTAACCCTGATATTATCTTAGGAAATACCTATCACCTTTACTTAAGGCCAAAAACTGAAATTTTAAAGAAAGCAGGTGGCCTTCATAAATTCATGAATTGGGATAGAAATATCCTTACCGATAGTGGTGGATACCAGGTATATTCATTATCTGCCAGAAGAAAGATAAAAGAGGAAGGCGTAAAGTTTAAGTCCCACATTGATGGATCTTCCCATACTTTTACTCCTGAAAATGTAATGGAAATTCAGCGTGCCATTGGTGCTGATATAATCATGGCATTCGATGAATGTACGCCCTATCCGTGTGATTACCGCTACGCCAAGAGATCTATGCATATGACGCATCGCTGGTTGGACAGATGTGTGAGTCACCTGGATAAGGTAGAACCTTTGTATGGGTTTAATCAAACTCTATTTCCAATTGTTCAGGGAAGCACTTATAAGGATCTAAGAGAGCAATCTGCCGAATATATTGCTTCAGTTGGGGCTGAAGGGAATGCAATTGGAGGCCTATCTGTAGGAGAACCTGCAGAAGAAATGTATGCGATGACCGAGGTGGTGACCAAAATCCTTCCGGAGGATAAACCCCGCTATCTAATGGGGGTTGGTACGCCTATTAATATTTTAGAAAATATCGCCCTGGGAATAGATATGTTCGATTGTGTGATGCCTACCCGGAATGCGAGAAACGGAATGCTTTTTACCGCTCATGGCACCATAAATATAAAGAACAAAAAGTGGGCTGATGACTTTTCTACGATAGACGAAATGGCAATTACTTGGGTTGATACGGAATATTCTAAGGCTTATTTAAGACATCTTTTTACAGTCAACGAAATGCTTGGCAAGCAAATTGCGACTATCCACAACCTTGGCTTTTATCTCTGGTTGGTAAGAGAAGCCAGAAAGCATATCTTAGCTGGTGATTTTACAGCCTGGAAAGATAAAATGGTAAAACAAATGGATAAGCGATTATAAATTGAAGATCCTTGATTGGTACATATTGAAACGCTATCTGGGAACTTTTTTCCTGATGCTGCTGTTATTTATTCCTATTGGGATAACAGTAAACCTTGCCGAAAAGATCGATAAGATACTGGAAAATGAAGTGCCGTTTATAGAGGTAGCACTGTACTATCTTGATTTTACCGTTTATTTTGCTAATCTGCTTTTTCCGTTATTTCTATTTTTATCAGTTATCTGGTTTACTTCGAAACTGGCCAATAATACTGAAATTATCGCCTTTTTAAGTAGTGGCGTTTCCTTCTACAGGTTCTTACGACCTTACCTTATAGGTGCTACAATTGTTTGTGGTCTCGCTCTGGTTTTGAGTATGTACCTTGCGCCAAAAGCCAGTAAGGGTTTTAATGAGTTTAAATATGAATATCTTAAAAAGGGCTCACAAACTCAGGAGACCAATGATGTTTACCGTCAGATCAATGATGATGAATACATCTATGCCAGCCACTTTCAGCCAAAAACAAAAACGGCCAGGAATTTTACTTTGGAACATTTTGATGGAAATGAACTAAAATTTAAAATAAGCGCTTCCAGGTTAAAATATAATGAAGAAGATTCTACCTATACCTTAAGTGTATTCGATAAAAGGATAATTGGAGAAAACGAAGATGAAATTATTCATGAAACTACTGTAGATACTATTCTCCCATTTGAATTTGATGAACTTACTCCGGAAAACTATATCGCTGAAACC
This sequence comes from Salegentibacter sp., assembly GCF_041642575.1. Lineage (NCBI taxonomy): Bacteria > Pseudomonadati > Bacteroidota > Flavobacteriia > Flavobacteriales > Flavobacteriaceae > Salegentibacter > Salegentibacter sp. The sequence continues at coordinate 30,742 of NZ_JBEPWD010000017.1, forward strand.
CTAAACTATACAGAGCTTAATGAATTCATTGAGAAAGAACGTAGGAGAGGCTCGGGGAACATTAACCGCTATCTGGTAGTGGCTTATAAAAGATGGAGCATCCCTGTTTCAGCATTTATTTTAACGATAATCGCAGTGGCGGTTTCTTCCATAAAGAGAAGGGGAGGCATGGGCGTAAACCTTGCCCTGGGGATAACCCTTGCCTTTGTATTTATTTTCTTTGATAAAGTATTCGGCACTATGGCCGAGCAGTCAACTTTCTCGCCCTTAATCGCTGTTTGGTTTCCCAATATAAGTTTCGGGATATTAGCGGTTTATCTCCTGTTTAAAGCTAAGCGTTAGCGGGCTTAAATTCTTTGATAAATAATAAAGAATCATAGGAAATCTTCCTTTTAAAGTTTGTTATATTTGTAAGCTAATAAAAAACACCCATAACTACTTATGGAATATTTAGATTTTGAATTACCCATTAAAGAGTTAGAAGAGCAATACGAAAAGGCTTGCAATATCGGTTCAGAAAGTGAAGTTGATGTGACCGCCACTTGCAAGCAGATCGAGAAGAAGCTTAAAGAAAAAAAGAAAGAGATCTACGGAAATCTTACCGCCTGGCAAAGGGTGCAGCTTTCCAGACATCCTAACAGGCCATATACCCTTGATTATATCAATGCTATCTGTGGCAATACTTTTCTGGAACTTCATGGAGACCGAAATGTGAAAGACGATAAAGCGATGATCGGTGGTCTTGGAAAGATCGATGATCAGAGCTATATGTTTATTGGGCAACAGAAGGGTTATAATACCAAAACCCGACAATACAGAAATTTCGGAATGGCCAATCCTGAGGGTTATCGCAAAGCCCTTAGATTGATGAAATCTGCCGAAAAATTCGGGATTCCTGTGGTAACCTTTATAGATACTCCCGGAGCATACCCGGGCATGGAAGCCGAAGAGCGCGGGCAGGGTGAAGCTATTGCAAGAAATATTTTCGAAATGACCCGCCTTAAAGTGCCAATCTTCGTTGTAATTATTGGAGAAGGTGCTAGTGGTGGAGCACTGGGAATTGGAGTTGGAGATAAAGTGCTCATGCTGGAAAATACCTGGTATTCGGTTATCTCTCCTGAATCCTGTTCTTCAATTTTATGGAGAAGCTGGGAGTTTAAAGAACAGGCGGCAGACGCCCTTAAGCTTACTGCCACCGATATGAAAAAACAAAAACTTATCGATGAGATCGTAAAAGAACCTCTTGGCGGCGCACATCGCCACCGTGAGGAAACTTTTGAAACTGTGAAAAATGCAATTGCATCTTCATATGAAGAGTTTAGAAACTTATCACCAACCGAACTTGTTGAAAAAAGAATGGATAAATATTTAAATATGGGAGTCTTTAAAGGCTGAGTCCTTAGATAACATAACCTGATAAAAATCCGAAGCATTTTGTTTCGGATTTTTTTACCCTTATTAACAAACTTTCTAAGTTATCAACACCCCAAATGTTGATTACCTGTGGATTAACTCAAGTTGGTTTCTTTAAGACCGTCTTAACATTTTTTTTACTTTAGTGCTATGGAAAAAATCACTGCCCCCCAAAGTTTTAAATATCAGAAATCCAATGTAATAAACCTTGAAAAAGGAAAACTTCCTCCGCAAGCTGTTGATTTAGAGGAGGTTGTGTTGGGTGCTATGATGATCGATAAAAAAGGGGTAGACGAAATAATAGATATCCTCAACGCCGATGCCTTCTATAAAAACTCGCATAAACTAATTTTTCAGGCGATACACAAACTCTTTGAAAATACTGAGGCGATTGACTTATTAACCGTTTCCAATCAATTAAAGAAAGATGGTGACTTTGATAAGGTTGGGGGTGATTATTACTTGATTCAGCTTACTCAAAAGGTATCTTCTTCAGCTCACATCGAGTTTCACGCCCGAATTATTCTTCAGAAATATATTCAGCGAAGCCTTATAAAAATTTCAAATGAGATTATTGAGGAGGCTTACGATGAAGGTACCGACGTTTTTGACTTATTGGATAGTGCCGAGGCAAAATTATACGAGGTAACCCAGGGCAATATTCAAAAATCCACCGAAACCGCCCAAAGTTTAGTGATCCAGGCAAAGAATAGAATTCAGGAGATTTCGAATAAAGAAGGACTTAGTGGTGTGCCTTCCGGTTTTGATAAACTGGATCGATTAACTTCGGGATGGCAGCCCAGTGACCTTATTATTGTGGCAGCTCGTCCCGGTATGGGTAAGACAGCATTAACCCTGTCTATGGCTCGGAATATTTCTGTTGGTCAGGGTATTCCTGTTGCGTTTTTCTCTCTGGAGATGTCTTCAGTACAGCTTATTACCAGGCTTATTTCTTCGGAAACCGGACTTTCTTCAGAAAAACTAAGAACCGGAAATTTGGAAAAACATGAGTGGGAGCAATTAAACGTCAAAGTAAAAGATCTTGAAAAAGCTCCGCTATTTATTGATGATACACCGTCTCTGTCTATTTTCGACCTTAGAGCTAAAGCCAGGAGGTTGGCATCACAACATGGGATTAAATTGATCGTGGTTGATTACCTTCAATTGATGACCGCCGGAGGTTCCCAGAAAGGTGGAGGTAACAGAGAACAGGAAATTTCTACGATCTCCCGTAACCTTAAAGCTCTGGCCAAAGAACTAAATATACCGGTTATAGCACTATCACAGCTCTCCAGAGCGGTTGAAACGCGTGGAGGTAGTAAAAGACCTTTACTTTCAGATTTGAGGGAATCTGGAGCGATCGAGCAGGATGCCGATATCGTTTCCTTTATCTATCGACCGGAATATTATAAAATTGATGAATGGGATGATGAAGAGCGCACTCCTACCGATGGTCAGGGTGAATTTATTGTTGCCAAACACCGTAACGGTGGTTTAGAAAATATCAGACTGAAATTTATTGGACATCTTGGTAAATTTGATAACTTAGATGAATTCGATTCCCCGTTTGAATTCCATTCAAAAATGAACAGTGGAGGAGATGATTCGCAGGAATTCGGAAGTGGAAACCTGCCAAGTCCTAGTGCCGATGAGGCCTTTGGAAGCTCCATGAATGACGATTTTAATAATGAAGACGATAGCGAAGTTCCTTTCTAAAAGATTCTTGTTTTCTGCGGAAAGCATTTCGTTTCATATACATAATTTTAAAGGGTTTACCGATAGTGTTGGTAAACCCTTTTTCTTTTCACTCTTTTTCTTCTTTATATCTCTTAACACATTTTCATCCAATATTCTTATTCCTATGGATGATAATACTCAAACAGATCATTTAAAAGCCTACGGAATTACATATTACGCCCTGGAGCAAAATCTGGAAGTCAGATGGCTGCTAAATTATCGTGGTGGTTCCTTTTTGATTTCCGATACAGAAGAACTTCAAAAGGAATGTATGGTAAGAGGAGTTTCCTTTGAAGTGATTAGTGATGCGAAAACTCTTGAAATTCTGGAAGAAATTGAAAGTCCATCCCGGAACATGGAAAATGTGGTTCTGGAGAAAGCACCTAAAATTGCGGTTTATTCTCCGGGCGATGCTCAGCCTTGGGATGATGCGGTTACCATGGTGCTTACTTACGCTGAAATACCTTATGAAGTTATTTATGACAGGGAGGTTCTGGACGATGCACTGGTGCTTTACGACTGGCTTCATCTTCATCATGAAGATTTTACCGGGCAATACGGGAAATTCTATAGAGCCTTCCGAACTACACCCTGGTATATAAACGAAAAGAAAGAGGCTGAAGCTCTGGCCGAAAGTTTAGGATATTCAAAAGTATCTGAACAGAAACTGGATGTAGCTCTCAATATTCGGGATTATGTGATTGGCGGCGGATTTATGTTTGCCATGTGCAGCGCCACCGATAGTTTTGATATTGCTCTGGCAGCTGAAGGTGTGGATATAGCCGAACCTATGTTTGATGGTGATCCCAGTGAGCCCGCATATCAGTCAAAAATCGATTTTAATAAAACCTTTGCTTTTACTGATTTCATTCTGGAGCGTAGTCCTATGGTTTATGAATTTTCTTCAATAGATATGACAGAAAAGCGGCAAATTCCACAGGAATCAGATTATTTTACGCTTATGGATTTTTCAGCTAAATGGGATGTGGTTCCAACCATGTTGACTCAGAATCACACCCGCCTCGTAAAAGGCTTTATGGGGCAAACGACAGCTTATAATCCTAAAAATATAAAAGCCAATGTTTTGATTATGGGAGAGAGTAAATTGAATGGAGAGGCCAGATATATTCATGGAGTAAAGGGGAAAGGTTTTTTTACTTTTTACGGAGGGCACGACCCGGAAGATTATCAGCATAGGGTAGGAGATCCCAAAACCGAACTTTCATTACACCCCAATTCCCCGGGTTATCGGGTAATACTCAATAACGTATTATTTCCGGCAGCAAAAAAGAAACCGCAGAAAACATAAAATCAATATTGGAATGGAAATATTTCAGAAGGAAATAAATCTTTCAGCAAAAGAAAGGGGCTTTCATCTTGTAACCCGGGAGATCCTTTCAAAAACCCCGGAATTAGAAGATTTCAAATTCGGAACTATGCATGTTTTTATTAAACACACTTCCGCAGGTTTGACTATAAATGAAAATGCTGATCCTACAGTTCGCGACGATTTTGAGAGCCATTTTAATAAAATGGTTCCGGAGAATCAGCCATATTATAAACACACCCTGGAAGGCTCTGATGATATGCCAGCTCATATTAAAGCAGCGTTGCTCGGGAGTTCTGTAATTATCCCAATTACCCATGGTGAATTGAACCTGGGAACCTGGCAGGGGATTTACCTTGGAGAGCACAGAAACCACGGCGGCTCAAGGAAATTAATGGTAACTATTACAGGTGTAAAATAAGAAAAGTCTGGTGTTTCCACCAGACTTTCTATTAAGAGAGTATAATAATTGTTTATTTTACTTTGTCTACTATTGCTTTAAAAGCATCGGGGTGATTCATCGCAAGGTCGGCAAGAACTTTACGGTTCAAGCCTATTCCGTTAGCTTTAACTCCTCCCATAAACTGAGAATAAGACATACCATGTTCACGGGCTGCAGCGTTTATACGCATAATCCACAATGAACGGAAATTACGTTTCTTGGTTTTGCGGTCTCTGTATGCATAAAGCATAGCTTTTTCCACCGCGTTTTTGGCGACTGTCCAAACGTTTTTACGACGTCCGAAGTAACCTTTTGCTTGCTTAAGAACCTTTTTTCTTCTGGCTCTCTTCGCAACTGAATTTACTGATCTTGGCATAATTTTACATTTTTTTGTAGCAGGCGGTCTGCATTTGACACTTTTTAAAACCGGTTAAGGTTTTGCCCAACTCCAGGGTTTTTAAATTGTTTAAACCGTTAAGGGCTTATGTTACTTTAAACGCAACATAAGTTTAACATTGTCCTTATCTGCATCATGTACCAGGGTACTGTGCGTTAAGGCTAGCTTACGTTTTTTAGACTTCTTTGTTAAGATGTGACTTTTAAACGCATGCTTTCTTTTGATTTTACCGGTACCTGTAAGCTTAAAACGCTTCTTAGCACTGGATTTTGTTTTCATCTTAGGCATGTTCTCTTCTTTTATAATTAACTCTCTTTTCTTTTATTTTGTCTTTCTGGGGGCAAGGAACATGGTCATCCTTTTACCTTCCAGTTTCGGCATTTGTTCTACTTTACCAAGATCTTCCAGGTCCTGCGCCAATCTAAGTAACAGAATTTCACCTTTGTCTTTAAAAACAATAGATCTTCCTTTAAAGAATACAAATGCCTTAAGTTTAGCTCCGTCTTTCAGGAATTTTTCAGCATTACGTTTTTTAAACTCATAATCGTGATCATCGGTATTGGGCCCGAAACGGATCTCCTTTACCACTACCTGACTAGCTTTAGCCTTTAGGGCTTTCTCGCGTTTTTTCTGTTCATAGAGAAACTTTTTGTAGTCCATTACCTTGGCCACGGGTGGCTTGGCATTAGGGGAGATTTCTACCAGGTCCAGACCTTGCTCATCGGCAATTTCCAGAGCTTTCTGTATTGGATAAACTCCCATTTCTACATTGTCACCTACAAGGCGAACTTCATCAGACCTGATCTTTTTATTGATCCGGTGTTGATCTTCTTTAATCTCTCTTAGCGGTCGCTTTGATCTTTTTCTACGTATTGCTATGGCTTATCGAATTTTAATTAAACTTCAAACGTCTTTAGCGTTTCTCTTATTTCTTTATTTATAATTTCGGCAAAGGCCTCAGGGGTCATTGTTCCCAGGTCGCCTTCCCCGCGTTTTCGTACAGAAACTGTACCATCTTTCTCTTCCTGTTCCCCCACAATCAACATGTATGGGAATTTGCTTACTTCAGCCTCACGAATTTTCTTCCCAACGGTTTCATTTCGATTATCGGCCAAGGCGCGAATTTCGTCATTTTCTAGCAAAGTTAAAACTTTTTGTGAGTATTTTTCATACTTCTCACTGAGCGAGAGAATGATAGCTTGTTCAGGCATTAACCATAGCGGGAAATTTCCGGCGGTATGCTCAAGCAGGATTGCGATAAATCTTTCCATGCTGCCAAAAGGAGCACGATGTATCATCACTGGACGATGTGACTCATTGTCACTGCCTTTATAGGTGAGATCGAATCTTTCTGGCAGGTTATAATCTACCTGTATAGTCCCCAGCTGCCAACTTCTTCCTAGAGCGTCCTTAACCATGAAATCGAGTTTTGGCCCGTAAAAAGCGGCTTCTCCGGTTTCAATAACATAATTCAGCCCTTTTTCTTTTGCTGCATTAAGGATTGCAGTTTCTGCCTTTTCCCATACCTCGTCACTGCCAATATATTTTTCTTTGTTTTCAGGATCACGAAGCGAAACCTGGGCCGTAAAGTTTTCGAAACCTAAAGAATCGAATACATATAAGGTAAGGTCTATCACTTTTTTAAATTCTGAATCTAATTGATCTGGCGTACAGAAAATATGAGCATCATCCTGAGTGAATCCTCTAACCCGGGTTAACCCGTGCAATTCTCCACTTTGCTCATAACGATACACCGTTCCGAACTCTGCAAATCTCTTCGGAAGATCACGATAACTCCAGGCAGAAGCATTGTAAATCTCACAGTGATGAGGGCAATTCATTGGTTTTAACAGGAATTCTTCTCCTTCATTCGGAGTTTTAATAGGCTGAAAACTGTCTTCTCCATATTTGGCATAATGCCCAGAAGTGACATAAAGTTCTTTTTGCCCAATATGCGGACTCACCACCATTTCATATCCGGCTTTTTTCTGGGCCTTTTTTAGGAAATTCTCCAGGCGCTCTCTTAATGCCGCACCTTTTGGTAACCATAATGGTAGGCCCTGACCAACTTTTTGAGAGAAAGTGAAAAGTTCCAACTCTCTTCCTAATTTACGGTGATCGCGTTTTTTTGCCTCCTCCAGGAGCTCCAGATATTCTTTTAATTCTTTTTGCTTCGGAAATGAAATTCCGTATACTCGGGTAAGCTGGGGATTCTTTTCATCTCCACGCCAGTAAGCTCCGGCAACGCTCATTAGCTTAACCGCTTTTATGAATCCGGTATTTGGAAGGTGGCCTCCACGGCATAAATCAGTAAAATTCGAATGATCGCAAAAGGTGATCTCGCCGTCCTCAAGATTTTCAATAAGTTCAACCTTGAATGGGTTGTTCTGTTTTTTGTAATATTCAAGAGCTTCGGCCTTAGAGACTTCACGCAGTTTAAAGTCGTGTTTTTCGCGTGCGATCTCCAGCATTCGGTTTTCGATCTTTTTAAAATCATTCTCCGATAATTTTTCTTCGCCAAAGTCAACATCGTAGTAAAAACCATTTTCAATTGCAGGACCAATGGTTAGCTTGGAGCCGGGATAAAGTTCTTCGATGGCCTGTGCCATGACGTGAGAAGTAGAATGCCAGAATGCTTTTTTTCCTTCATCATCTTTCCAGGTAAAAAGGATAAGCTCGCCATCTTCTTGAAGAGGAGTTTCCGTTTCCACGATCTCTCCATCGTATTTTGCTGAAATAACATTGCGGGCCAGGCCTTCACTTATGCTTTTAGCAACCTCGATTGGGGTGGTGCCCTTCTCAAATTCCTTGATACTGCCATCCGGCAAACTTACCTTGATCATCTTATTGATTTCTGTAAAGATTAATGCGCAAAGATAACAGGTTGACTTTGGTTGCGCAATATTGCATGAG
>NZ_JBEPWD010000018.1:0-38212 GCF_041642575.1 Salegentibacter sp.
GCCTTAAACCAAAAAACCCCAACTATAAGTCGGGGTTTCTGAGGTGGTGCCTCCAGGAATCGAACCAGGGACACAAGGATTTTCAGTCCTTTGCTCTACCAACTGAGCTAAGGCACCAGTTGCTTGTTTAAAGCGGTTGCAAATATAATTTCATTTTTATTAACCCACAAAGGAAAATTTAAAAAAATGCTTTTGTAATTTAGCTTCTTTAAAAGAAAACCAGTGAATTTAGTTGTAGATGTAGGCAATACTTTGGTGAAAATGGCTGTTTTCCAAAATGGTAGCCTTCAGTATAAAATTGCATTTCCCCGCGAAGAATTTTTTCAGAAAACTGAAGAAATTTTTAAATCCTTTCCTCATATCGAAAAATCTGTCCTTTCCTCGGTAGTCAAAAACACCGAACGGGAAGAAGATTTGCTTCAGAAACGAAGCGAACTTCTAATTTTAACGATGGATATCGGTCAACCTTTTACAAATCATTATGCCACGCCCACAACATTGGGAAAGGACAGGATCGCACTTATCGCCGCTGCGGTAAAAAATTATCCCGGAAAAAATGTACTTGTAATAGATGCTGGGAGTTGTATAACCTACGATTTTAAAAATACGGAAGAAGAATATCTTGGTGGGGCAATTTCTCCGGGACTAGAGATGAGGTTTAGAGCTATGCATGAATATACAGGGAATTTACCCTTATTCAACCCAGTTGAAAACCCAGATATTACCGGTAATTCTACCCAAAAAGCCATGAATTCGGGTGCCGTAAACGGAGTGCTTTTTGAAATAGATGGATTTATAAATATGTATAAATCTGAAAATAAAGATTTAACAATTATTTTAACAGGTGGGGATATGCTATTTTTGTCAAAGCAATTAAAAAATAGCATATTTGCCAACCCTAATTTTCTGTTTGAGGGTTTAAACTACATTTTAGAATTTAACAAGACTCAATGATTAAACGATTTATAGTAATCGTAGCTTTTTTAACTACTGCATTCGCCACGGCACAGGAAAATATCTCATCTCCCTATTCATATTATGGAATTGGTTTAACAAAATTCAAGGGGACCATAGAAAACCGATCTATGGGTGGTTTAAGTGTGTTTTCGGATAGTATTCACCTTAATCTTAGTAATCCTGCCGGCTATGGCCGTTTAAAACGTACTACATATTCCCTGGCAGGAAGTCATGAACAAAGCAATCTAAAATCAGATTCCGGAAGCGATAACGCGAAAATCACTTCCCTGGATTATCTGGCATTAGGGATACCGGTAGGAAAATTTGGCTTTGGTTTCGGACTTATTCCTCAAACTTCTGTTGGTTATCGAATACTGGATGTCCAGGACGATGTTGCCAGCAGATTGCAGGGGCGTGGTGGACTTAACCGGGTATACCTTTCGGGTGGATATGAAATAAGTGAAAGTTTTAGTATTGGGGTAGACGCCCGTTATAACTTCGGAAATTTTCAGAATAGAAGAACCCTCGTAAGAGACCAGATTCAGTTGGGAAGTCGCGATATAAGCCGCTCTGACCTTAGAGGTTTGAGTTTCAATTTTGGAGCCGATTTTCAGACAATGATCTCAGACAGGCTGAAGCTTCATGCGTCAGCTACCTATTCTCCGGAAGCTACACTTACTTCAGAAAATCAAAGAGAAGTGGCTACCATTGCCTTTACCCAAAACGGCGAAGTGCCGGTTGAAGTGAGGGATCTCGAGGTAGCGGACTCAGAATATAATCTTGCAGAACAAATTACTATTGGTGCCGGTCTTGGTCGACCTAATAAATGGTTTTTTGGTGGTGAATATATTAAAACAGGCCGTAACGCCTATCTGGACCGTTTTAATACTGTAAATGAAACCGCAGTATATAATGAAGCCTCACAATACAGGTTTGGTGGTTATTTCATTCCCCAATACAACTCCTTGACAAGCTATTTTAAAAGAGTTGTGATTAGAGGTGGATTCCGCTACGAAGAAACCGGACTGAGCCTCAATAACGAGGACATCGATGAGTTTGGCATCACTTTTGGATTAGGCTTACCTGTAGGACCAGGATTCTCTAATATAAACCTTGGATTTGAGTATGGACAGCGCGGTACAACTGATTCAGGACTGGTAAAAGAGGATATTTTTAAAGTTTCGGTAGGGTTCTCTCTAACTGAAGCAAGAAAATGGTTTGAAAGAAGAAAATTTGATTAACCGCAATAACTCAAGAAAATGAAAACTAAATTAATAGCATTAGTATTTGGAGCCGTTATAGGTTCAGGTGTAGTTAGCGCACAGTCTAATGATTGTGCTACTATGGCAGCATTAGCCTATGACGATGCGAAAGCAAAAGATTACGAGGCAGCTTACGAACCTTTAATGAAGGTGAGAAAGGAATGTCCAAAATATAGCCTGGCTACTTTCCAGTATGGAGAGAGGGCTCTTAAGTATAAAATAGATAATTCTGAGGGTGAAGAGCAGAAAGAATACATCGAAGAATTAATCGAGCTTTGGGAAGAGCGATTAGAGCTGTTTCCGGAAAAATCTTCTAAAGGAAAAATCTACGGAGATATAGCTCAGCTAAGATTCGACTATAAAATAGGCGATAAAGAAGAGCAATATGAGGCTTTTGATAGAGCTTTCACAGAAGATCCTGATAACTTCACTAGCCCCAAAGGTATCTATGCTTATTTTTCACTTCTTGTAGATATGCAGGATGCAGGAGATCGCTCTCTTGAAGATGTTTTTGCTAAGTATGATGAAGTTATCGCTAAAGTAGAGAGTGAAGAAAACGAACTTGCCGAAAGACTGGCTCCTCTTTTAGAAAAGCAGGAACAAGCCGAAACGCTTACTGCAAAAGAGAAAACTCTTGTGAAGAATTCAGAAATCAATCTTAAAGCTTACAACCAGGTTAAGAATGCTATTAATGGTAAATTAGGACAAAGAGCAGATTGTGATAACCTTATCCCTCTTTATACTAAAGATTTTGAGGAAAAGAAAACAGATGTTGACTGGTTGAAAAATGCCAATGCGCGTCTTTCTGCTAAGGATTGTACTGAAGACCCATTATTTGTAAAAGTTTCTGAAGCACTTCATAAACTGGAACCTTCTGCAAAATCTGCCTTTTCTTTAGGGCAATTAGCTGAAGCAAATGGAGATCGTTCAAAGGCGCTTGAATACTATAATGAAGCAGCTGAGCTGGAAGATGACAATAATGCTAAATCCAGAATTTATTACAGAATTGCTAATAATTACAAGGACAGAGGTAGCTTTTCTCAGGCCAGAACTTATTATAGAAGAGCTTTAGATGCAAGACCTTCTTTAGGTAGTGCTTATCTGCAAATTGCAAATATGTATGCCAACAGTGCTAATGACTGTGGGAACACTACTTTCGAAAAAAGAGCTGTATACTGGGCTGCTGCAGATTATGCAAGAAGAGCTGCAAGTGTAGATCCTTCTATCGCTAGTAACGCAAATCAAGCTGCAAGCAGTTATATGGGAAGAGCACCGCAAAAATCTGATGTCTTTCAGGAAGGAAGAAGTGCGGGAGAGGCAATACAGATTGGTTGCTGGATAGGCGAGACAGTTCGCATCCCTAACTTGTAAAATGAAGATTACATATAATCAAATAATTTCAGGCATTGTCACGCTAATAGGCGTGACAATGCTTTTTTCATGTCAGGGTAATTTAAATGAGATAAGAGCACTTGATCTTGAGGGAAATGCCCCCCAGGCTGAAGCCCTCAACCTAAATTTAAAATACACCGATTCCGGCCGGCTGGTGGCGACTCTTAAAAGCCCAAGAATGCTGGATTTTACCAATAAAAATTTTCCTTACCGTGAATTTCCTGATGGTCTTGAAGTAGAATTCTTTGATCCGGAAAATAAAAGTAGTACGGTGAGTGCAAATTATGGGGTGATCTACGAGAAAACAGGCCTTATAGATCTGCAGGATAGTGTTGTAATTTATACCAGCGACAGTACTCGGTTAGAGGCTAGTCAACTTTATTGGGATCAAAACCAGAGCTGGGTATTTACAGATAGACCAAATAAAATTCGCTTTCCTAATGGAGCTTTAAATGAGGGGGAGGGTTTTGATTCTAATCAAAATTTCGGTAATTTTCGGTCCAGAACTAACGTAGGGGTTCAAATTATAGAAGACAAAGAAGATGAGTAAATATTATAAGTTTTTTGAATATGCTTACCTGGTAATAGGTGCATTTTTTCTTTTCGAGAGCATCAGGATATGGGATTCCGAGCCCGGAAGAGCCTATCTTTTTATCTTTTTTGTGGTTATTTCCATTTTTATGTTCTTCTTCAAAAGACGTTTCAGGCGGAAGTTTGAGGAGCGCAACAAATAACTCCAATGCAAACCGAGATAATAATAATTGTTCTTTCCCTGATCTTTTCAGCTTTTTTTTCTGGGATGGAAATTGCTTACGTCTCTTCCAACAAGATATATATTGAAATTGAAAAACGCCAAAACGATTTTTTGGCAAATGTTTTAAAGAGATTAACTAAAAAACCATCAAAATTTATTGCTACCATGTTGGTTGGTAATAACATTGCCCTGGTTGTTTACGGTTTCTTTATGGGTGATCTCATAATGAGTTGGCTTACCGGTCTTCAGCCGGTTGAAAGCGGGTTTGTTCAATATCTTATTACCGATCTAAGCCTGCTTACTCAAACAATTATTTCGACATTAGTCATTCTCTTTACCGCTGAATTTCTTCCCAAGGTCTTTTTTCAGATCTATGCTAATTCTATGCTGAAGTTCTTCGCGGCTCCGGCTTACTTTTTTTATTTCATCTTTTCTTTTATTTCTGATTTTATAATCTGGATATCAGATTTTGTGCTGAAAAAATTCTTTAAGACTGAAGGAGATGAGGTACAGCTGGCATTTAGTAAAGTGGAATTAGGTAATTTCATCAATGAACAGATGGAAACAGTTGAAGACAATGAAGTTATGGACACCGAAATTCAGATCTTTCAGAATGCCCTTGAGTTTTCTGATATCAAAGCCCGTGAGGTTATGATCCCCAGAACCGAAATAGTTGCTGTGGATAAAGGCCAGGCACCAAGAGATCTAATTGAAACTTTCACTGAAACCGGATTATCAAAGATCCTGGTTTACAATGAGACTATAGACGATATTATAGGTTACATTCATAGTTTTGAACTTTTCAAAAGGCCAAAATCCTTGAAATCTATCCTTTTACCCGTAGTATTTGTTCCTGAAACCATGTGGGTGAAAGACGTGCTGAATATCCTTATAAAAAAAGGCAAAAGTATTGCAGTGGTCATAGATGAATATGGCGGCACCAGCGGGATGATTACCGTTGAAGATATCGTGGAAGAACTTTTTGGAGAAATAGAAGACGAACACGATTCACCGGTCTTTATTGAGGAGCGTCTCGACGAGGAACATTATTTATTTTCTGCCCGGTTGGAGGTGGATTACCTTAATGAAGCTTATAAATTTAATATTCCTGAAGGTGAAAACTATGAAACCCTGGGAGGCTTTATAGTGAATTATACCCAGGAGATCCCCCAGCAGGGCGAGCTTGTTACTATTGAAAACTTTCAGTTTGAGATCAAAGAAGTTTCCAATACCAAAATAGAATTGGTTGAGTTAAAAATCAAACCCGCCGATTAATTGAGGTTTCGTTAATATTTAGCTAATTATAAGTTTTATAATTAGGTTAAAAACGTTATTTTCGCCCACTATATTCCAGTAAATAATAACTACAAATGGCAGTATTAAATAAAATCAGACAGCGTTCTGTTTTCTTGATCATTATCATTGCTTTGGCGCTATTTTCTTTCGTTTTAGCCGACGTGATACGTAACGGAGGTTTTTCTTCCGCTAAATCTCAAAATGTAATCGCAACCGTAAATGGAGAAGAAATAGACAGGGAAGAATTTGCCCGAAATGTTGAAAATTTCCAGCGTAATAGCGGAGCAAATGCGAGCACATCCCAGGCAGTAAACCAGGTTTGGGAAAATAAACTTCGGGAGATCATCATCGATGAAGAACTCGAAGAACTAGGAGTGAGAGCTGAGCAATCTCAGATTAAGCAAATGATGAGGGCTCAGATGGGGAACAACCCAAATTTCGTTAATGAAGCTGGTGTGTTTGATGAAAACAGGTTAAGGGAATATGTTGCCACAATGAAGGCTACTTCTCCCGAAGCATATCAACAGTGGTTGGATTTTGAAAACAGCCTTGGAAGTTCTGCTCGTGAAAACATTTATTTTTCAATGGTCGCAGCGGGAGTTGGTGCAACCTTAACAGAAGCAAAACAAGCTTATCGTTTTGAAAACGATAATATAGATATGAATTTTGTGCAAATTCCTTATACATCAGTTTCAGACGATGAGGTAGATGTAAGTAAGGATGAGATAAGAGATTATATTAAAAAGAATCCGGCGAAATTTGAAACTGAAGCATCAAGAAACATCCAGTATGTTTTCTTTGAAGAAGAAGCTTCAGAAGAAGATCGCAATGAAGCGAAAGAATCTCTTACTGCTTTATTGGAAAGCAGGGTAGAATATAATTCTGCTTCTCAATCAAATGATACTTTACCTGGTTTTAATGAAACCGATGATTACGAAAGCTTCGTTGACGCTAATTCAGATTTGCCTTATGAGGATAGATATTTCTTCAAAAATCAACTTCCTTCTGATTTTCGGGATGAGCTTTTCAACCTTGAAGTTGGAGAAAGCTTTGGTCCTTATGAGCACGATGGATATTTTAAGATCAGTAAGGTCGTAGATGCAAGACAAATTGCAGATTCAGCCAAGGCAAGTCATATTCTTGTTTCATACCAGGGCTTGCAGTTTGCACCAAATGTAACCAGAAGCAAGGAAGAGGCTGAGCAGTTAGCCGATAGTATTGCTGATGTTGTGCGAAGAGATAAATCTCAATTCGCAAATCTTGCTGTTGAATTTTCTTCTGATGAATCAAACAAAGCTGAAGGCGGGGATCTGGGATATTTTGGACCCGGAGATATGGTGCCGGAATTTGATTCTTATGTTTTTGAAAACAACGAAGGTGATATAGACGTAATAGAGACCGATTTTGGTTACCATGTTATTCATATAGAAGAGCAGAGTGACAAAGAAAGAGCTGTGAAAATTGCAACTCTTGCACGTGAAATCGAAGCTTCTGAGCGTTCAAGGAATAACCTGTTTAATGAGGCTACAACTTTCGAAATTGCTGCTCGCGAGGGAGATTTTGCCAAAGTAGCCGAAAACGAGAATATCGATGTTAGAACCGTTAGAGATGTGAAGGCTCTCGAGGAGAATATTCCAGGTCTGGGTAACCAAAGAAGAATTGTTCAGTGGGCTTTTGAAGATGATGCTGATGTTGGAGATGTTAAGAGATTCGATACTTCTCAGGGGTATGTTGTAGCTCAGGTTACGGCTAAAAGAGATGCAGGGCTAATGAGTGCCGAGAATGCTTCATCAGAGGTAATCCCGATTCTTACAAAAAAGAAAAAAGCTGAGATCATTAAAGAAAAGATGAGCGGAAGTAGCCTGGAAGAGATTGCTTCAAACCAAAATTCCAGCGTACAGTCAGCAAATGCTGTGAATCTTGATAACCCAACGCTTCCTGGAGCCGGAAGGGAACCTGCTGTGGTAGGTACGGCTTTCGGAATGGAGACTGGCCAGGTTAGCAAGCCTATTACCGGAGACAAAGGTGTTTATGTAGTGGAATTGCTTAACAGAAATGAAGCTCCCGAAATGGATTCTTATAAGAATCTTGCAGATCAGGAAACGGCTCAACGTCGCGCCGAAGCTGCAGAACGTGCTTTTGAAGCCCTAAAGAAAAAGGCTGATATTGAAGATAACAGAGCCAAGTTCTATTAGAATAAGATTTCAAACCATAAAAAACGCTTCCTTTTGATTAAGGAGGCGTTTTTTTTATAGGATCATTTTACTGAATGGAATTATGGTATTATATCCTTTTTTTCTGAAGTATTGCTGAGCTTCCTGCCCGCCAGTAGCAAGAATAAAGTCACCGCCCCAGCCTCCAAGGCTTTTAAGGCTTCCGCTAAAATCGGGAAACAGCCTGGTTTTTATTTTGGGTAGGTTTACCGCTTTTGAGATCAGAGTTTCGTGTAGTTCTATTAAAAGCTGAAATTCTTCAAGGTTTTCACATTTGAGAAATTGTTCGGTCAGACCTGAAATTTTTTCTGTGAGAATATTTATGTTTTCACGGGGCTGGTTGCGGTAATGAGCAATAGCCTCCCGGCTGTTTTGTTTCTGGTTCAGAAAAACAAAAAAGAGCCTGTCTTTAAAATCGGGTTCAAAATGACTGTTTAATACCGATGCCTGGCCCTGATTTAATTGATAAGTAAACGCTGAATCCTGCTGTGCTGCAGCAATATCATAACCACTGCCTCCAAATGTCTTTTCAAGTAGTCTAAAGGCATCGATATTAAGCCAGCTTGCGATATTATTTATCAAAGTAGAGGAGCTGCCTAAACCCCAGTTTCGGTTAAATTCAAGCTTTGTGGTTATTTTATAACCCTGTTCTTCTGAAAAGAATCTATTATTTAAATCTTTGGCGGCATTAAGTATTTCCAGAAGCCTCGAAGCTGTTGGATCATTCGTTTTATCTTCTTTAGGAATGAAATTATTTTCTTTCAGAATAAAATTGCCTTCAAACCAGGCCTCACCTCTTTCGTCAAGGCTTGTCCATGAAATTCCATGTTTATCTGTGGTTTCAACCTGCATTTCCTGACCGTATTTGGTGGGTATAGCCAGAGCTTTAGCCCCATCGAGCACCGCGTATTCTCCGGTAATTAATAATTTTCCGTGGCTGTAAAATGTTTTCATTGTAAACGCAATTTTTCGAGCTGCTCAATTACACTACTGTGGGTTACGGTGTGGTGTTTAAAGTAATCTGTCAAAGTGAGTTTTTCTTCCCGGGTTGCATTTTGCTGATTTAAAATGTTCATAAGGTGCATTTTCATGTGTCCCTGCTGGATTCCCGTAGTAGTGAGCGAGCGTACCGCAGCGAAATTTTGTGCCAGCCCGGCAACTGCGACAATCTTCATTAATTTCTTTGCTGAAGGCTGCTGGAGGATGTCAAGTGCCAGTTTAACCAATGGATGCAGGCTTGTTAGTCCGCCAACAGTTCCTAGAGCTAATGGTATCTCCATCGAGAAAATAAATAATCCGTCTTCTACTTTAGCGTGGGAAAGACTTGTGTAATTCCCGCTTTTTGATGCGTATGCGTGTATCCCGGCTTCCACTGCTCTGAAATCATTTCCTGTGGCTAAAACGACAGCATCAATGCCGTTCATTATCCCTTTATTATGAGTCACCGCGCGGTAAGGTTCCACTTCTGCAATCTTTATGGCCTGGAGGAACTTTTCCGCAAATTCCTGTCCGCTCATTTGGTCATCCTCCGAAAGTTCTTCCACCGGGCAGGAAACTTCGGCCCTTACCAAACAGTGAGGTACGTAATTGGAAAGAATGCTCATGATGATCTCAATCTGCTTTTCCTCATTGGAAAAAGCTTCAAATTCTTTGGCCTCGTCCTGGAAAACATCAGCGAACTTTTCCAGGCAGGAATTGATGAAATTAGCCCCCATCGAATCCTGGGTGTCAAAGGTGCAGTGTAACTGAAAGTAGTTGTTCAGGCTTTCAGTTTTATCTTTGAGTTCAATATTTAAGATGCCGCCCCCGCGTTTTTCCATATTTTTCGTGATGGGCTTAACCGCTTCTATCATTTTGGGTTTTACGTATTCAAAAAAATTGGTGAGTTTTCCTGAGTCGCCCGGATAAGTGAAATGAACCTGCCCGATCTTTTGAGTGTCAATCACTTCAGCTTTGAAGCCGCCACGAGTTCTCCAGAATTTTGCTGCTTTACTTGCCGCTGCGATTACGGAACTTTCTTCAATTGCCATGGGTAAGGCGAGAAGTTCGTCGTTAATCAGAAAGTTAGGAGCAAGGCCAAACGGTAGATAGAAATTGGACAGGGTGTTTTCGGTAAATTCATCATGGAGCTGTTGCAAGTGTGAGTCTTCATTCCAATATTGTCTGAGAATACGCACATCTTCCGGCTGATCTTTAAGATAGGTTTCGGCTAACCAGTCTATTTTCTCCTTTTTGGTTAATTTAGAAAAACCGCTAATAGGTGGGATCATATTATTATTCAATTTTCGAAGGGCAAAGATACAAAGCTTCGGCTAAGATTTTGGTAAAAGAGAAATCGAGAATTCCCCAGGAAAATCCAGTACATTTTCTTTAACAAATCCTTAGTATTTAACATTATTAATTAACATATTTTGCTGAAATTTTAGTAAACTTGGGCATTGATACCCATATCATAAAAATATGAAATTTACGAATATTGTTCTGGGGTTGTTAGTAACTGCATCCTCAGTTGTTTATGCACAAGATAAACAAATTACCCAGGAGGAGATCTGGGATGGTACTTTTAGCCAGGAACGTTTACAATCTCTCCAATCACTGAATAACGGTAAGGAATATGTGGTTTTAAACCGAGAAAATGGTGTCGCCAGCATAGATGTCTATGACTATAAAAGCGGCGAAAAATCCCGTAGTCTTGTTTCTTCAGCAAACCTGGATCAAATCTCTTCTTTCCAGGGCTTTGAATTAAGCGATGACGAAAGTAAAATATTGCTTTCTACCGAAGTGGAGCAGATCTACAGAAGATCTTCTCGTGGAGTTTATTATATCTACAATACTGCTGCTGGTAGCCTCACAAAACTTTCTGATAAGAAAGTTCAGGAGCCCACTTTTTCACCTGATGCATCTAAGGTAGCTTATGTATTTGAAAACGATATCTACATTTTTGATATCAGTTCAGGGGAAGAAACCAGAGTAACTTCCGATGGGGAGAAGAATAAGATCATTAACGGGATTACAGATTGGGTTTACGAAGAAGAATTTGCTTTTGTAAAAGCTTTTCAATGGAACAAAAATGGAGACAGAATCGCATTTTTACGTTTCGATGAAGAAGATGTTCCTGAATTCTCCATGGATATCTTTGGGGAAGATCTGTATCCAAGACAGGAAGTATTTAAATACCCTAAGGCGGGTGAGACCAATTCTGAGGTGAGCCTTCATTTGTATGAGCTTGCTTCCGAAGAAACAGAAGATGTTGAATTGGGAGATTATGAAGATTTCTATATTCCACGTATAAAGTGGACCCAGGACCCTGAGATCTTAAGCTTGCAGGTGTTGAACAGGCACCAGAATAAACTGGATCTGATCTTTGTTGATGCTGAAGATAATGAAGCTGAGGTGGTGATGACTGAAACAGACGATGCTTATGTTGATATAACCGATAACCTGACTTTTCTGGAAGACAATGATTTTATCTGGACTAGTGAAAAGGACGGATGGAACCATATTTATCTTTATGATGAAGACGGCGAACTTGAAAACCAAGTAACTTCAGGAGAATGGGAAGTAACAAATTACTACGGATACGATAAAAAGTCTAACAGGATCTTTTACCAGAGTACTGAGAACGGAAGCGTAAACCGCGATGTTTACTCGATAAAACCAAACGGAAAAGGGAAAACTCGTTTAACCGATAGAACCGGGATGAACAGCGCCGATTTCAGTGCAGATTACACCTATTTCATCAATTCATTTACCAACACAGAGACTCCGTACGAATACAGTCTTCATAATGCCAAAAACGGCAAACTGGTAAGAGAGATCAAGGATAATTCGGCCTTAGTTGAAAAAGAAAAGCCTTATAATTTTTCTCCAAAAGAACTAAGTACTATTGAAGTAAACGGGAACGAACTCAATATGTGGATGATCAAACCATCAAATTTTGATGCCGATAAAGAATATCCATTATTGATGTTCCAGTATTCAGGGCCGGGATCACAATCTGTATCCAATTCTTACTTTGGAACCAATGATTACTGGTATCAGCTTCTGGCAGATAAAGGTTATATCATTGCAACAGTTGATGGAAGGGGCACAGGCTTGAAAGGAGCCGATTTCAAAAAAGTCACTCAAAAAGAACTTGGGAAATATGAGTTGGAAGACCAGATTGAGGCTGCCAGAGTTTTAGGTGACAGAGAATATATCGATGAAGATCGTATTGGGATTTGGGGCTGGAGCTACGGTGGATTTATGTCTTCAAACGCTATTTTAAAAGGCAATGATGTGTTTTCATTGGCTATCGCTGTTGCTCCGGTAACCAGCTGGAGGTTTTACGATACAATCTATACAGAAAGATACATGACTACTCCGCAGGAGAATCCGTCGGGTTATGATGAAAATTCTCCGATTAATCATGTGGAAAAACTAAAAGGTGATTATTTATTGATTCATGGGGGAGGAGATGATAACGTGCATCTTCAGAATACAATGAGAATGGTAGAAGCGCTTATCCAGGCGAACAAGCAATTTGACTGGGCGATCTATCCTGATAAAAATCATGGAATTTACGGTGGGAATACCAGGCTTCACCTTTATACTAAAATGACCAATTTTATTACTGAAAATCTTTAAACCAAATCTAAGTTAATGGCTACTACTACAACACCAGCGCCTCAAAAGGAACTCTTTGGACATCCAATGGGGCTTTATATCCTGTTTTTTACTGAAATGTGGGAGCGGTTTTCCTATTACGGTATGCGTGCCATCCTGGTTTTATATCTGGTAAGTGCAACTACCGGTGGTAATGCCGGCCTTGGCTGGACCCAGGGAGAAGCCCTTGCACTCTACGGTTGGTATACCATGCTTGTTTATATCGTTTCAATTCCAGGAGGTATAATTGCTGATAAACTTCTTGGACAGAAAAAAACCGTCCTCTGGGGTGGAGTGATTCTGGTTGCGGGACACACTATTCTTGCAGTTGAAGAAATGTGGGCATTCTATACCGGTTTGGGCCTTATCATTGCCGGAGTAGGGATGCTTAAACCCAATATATCCACAATGGTTGGAGGTCTTTACAAGCCTGGAGATATTAGAAGAGATAAAGGATTTACAATTTTCTATATAGGAATTAACCTGGGAGCGTTCCTTTCAAGTTTGATCGTTGGATATGTTGGAGAGCAGATTGGCTGGCATTATGGCTTCGGTCTCGCTGGAATTGCTATGGCTCTTGGATTGCTTGTTTATCTATGGGGACAAAAGTATCTTGTAAATGTTGGTAACCTCTTATCTCAAGCCGAAAGAGATGAAGGAGCTTCCCTTTCCGGACTTTTCTCAGATTTGTTCCAATCACCACTTCAGTTGGTTGTTACCGCAGTATTAATGATCGTTTCCATATATGTGTTGGTATTCGAATCCTGGGCTTATGGATTGTTATTTATCTTCCTCACTCTTGTTACTGCAATGATGCTCATGGTTTATAAGGATTTGACCACACAGGTAATGAAAGATCGATATGTAGTCATGCTATTGTCTTTTATTCTGGTTATTGTTTTCTGGGGTGCTTTCGAGCAGGCGGGAGGACTAATGAATATTTATGCCCTTGATAAAACCGACAGAGCGCTTCCATTTTCACTACCTGGTATAGGAAATGAAGTACCTGCATCGTGGTTTCAGTCTTTAAACGCTTTATTCATAATTGCGTTTGGAGTGTTAGTGGCTAATTTCTGGGCTAAACGTAAATTAAAAAGTAAAGAGGCCTCCTCTATCTTTAAGATGGCAGTTGGGGTTATAATTATGGGATTAGGTTTTGTATTCATGGCTGCCGCTGCTGTGCAGTTCGAAGCTAATGAATCTTCTGCGATGTACTGGTTAGTACTTGCTTATCTCTTCCATACAATTGGAGAATTAAGTTCTTCCCCGGTTGCACTGTCTTTTATTACCAAGTTGGCACCTATAAAATATGCATCTCTAATGATGGGAGTTTATTTTGCAGCTACCGGACTTGGAAATAAAGTAGCGGGAATCCTGGGAGAATTTGCTTCTGAAGCGGGAGATCTTGCAATCTTTTCAGGGATTACCATATTTACGGTAACCTTTGCGGTAATAGTGCTAATTATGCTGAAACCGTTAAAGCGTCTTACTCATGGTGTTGAAGATGAAGAACATGAAATGCTTGAACAGGAACCGTACGAAATTGCCGATACTGAGAAGAAGCATTAAGTTAAAAGTTTTTATAATCAGAAAAGCGTTCCTTAAATTTGAGGAACGTTTTTTGTTAGGATAATGTTGAGTTTCGACTAAGGCCTAAAATATTTATGTATGCATAAAATCACTACGCTAATCTTATTGTTTTTTGCGACTGGCCTCCTTCAGGCTCAGGAGATTAATTGGATGAGCATGAACGAAGCCCTGGAAGCTCAAAAAGAGGAACCTAAAAAAATCTTTATGGATGCCTATACCACCTGGTGTGGTCCATGTAAAATGCTGGATAGGAATACTTTTACTAATGAAGATGTTATTGAGTACGTGAATGAAAATTACTATGCGGTAAAATTCAATGCTGAAGGAGACGAAGAAATTAATTTTAATGATAAGAAATTTTCTAACCCTAATTTTGATCCCAAAAAGAAAGGACGAAACACCACCCACCAATTTACCGCAGCTTTAGGGGTGAGAGGTTATCCTACCCTTGTATTTTTTGATGAAGAAGCAAATTTAATAGCACCAATTACCGGTTACCGAACTCCACAACAATTGGAGATCTATTTGAAACTTTTCGGGACCAATGATTATAAAAAAATGACAACAAAAAAAGCTTTTGCTGAATATCAGGAAAACTTTGAAGGCACTTTTTAGTTAAAGTTTAAGTGTTAGTTGATATAAAGCCCTTGGTTTTGTAGAAATGCGGAAAGCTCCCTTTTCCCCTGTGTGGTGGAAAGGGACTTTTTGTTTTAGACAGGTTGCTTTCCATCGCTCCACGAAACTATGGTAGTTACTCCCGTCAGCAATCACTTCCCGGGGTTTCAATTCCTGAAGTATTCTCTCCAGGTTGACCTTTGGAGAATGGGTGATTAATAGAAGGTCTGGTTTAAGAGAAGGAATCTCATAAACCCCTGCACTGTCTATAACCATTAAGTTCTTATTCTGAAATTTAAAGATGTTCCCAATCGTATCTGTATTGATCTTTGTGAGTATTTTCCCGGTTTTAAAATCTCTTAATATGTTTTCTGCGGAAGGAAGACTATCGGGGTTATGGTACACCTGCAAATTCCCGTATTGATACAAACCCACGAGATTATTTCGGTTTTTATGGAAGATAATGAGTTCTTCAGAAAAGCTCTTCTGCCTCTCATATATATTGCTTAATTGAAAACTTATGATTCCAATAAATAGCAAAACCAGGTTCCTGTAGTTTTTCTGATAGAGGAGAAAAAACAAACTTAAAATTATGAAATATCCTGAAAGTGTTTGCCATGTTGAAAATGAAATGTCCTGGAATAAAAATTCTTCCTGAACCGCCACCCAACCCACAAATCCATTCATATAACTTATTAGAGTACCATAAGATTCAACCAAAAGATGGGGTAATGAATTGAGTAGGCTAAGCAGAATCACCAAAATTCCTAAACCAAGAATAATTCCAAGCACAGGGAGGATAACCAGGTTGGATAAAAAGAACAAGGCAGGAAATTGATGAAAATAGAACAGACTTAGTGGTAGAACTCCGAGTTGTGCTGCAATACTAACTGTCAGTAAACCCCACATGTATCTTATTGGTTTAAATTTAGGTCTTAATAATTGGTATAGAAAAGGCTGAAAAGCGACAATGCTAAAAACTGCCAGATAACTTAGCTGAAAACCCACCTGGAAAATAAAATATGGGTTAACTAATAATAAAACAAAAAGCGAAACAAACAGACTGTTCATGACACTGCTTTTGCGTTTAAGCTGCATCCCAATAGCCACAAAGGAGAACATACTTACAGCCCGAACTACTGATGGTGATAGACCTGCCAGCAGTGCGAATCCCCACATGAGACCTAATAAAAGCATGGTTTTAATAAATCTTCCGTTTTTTATGCCTTCCAGTGGTTTTAACAGAAAATTCAGGATCAGAAGAATGATTCCCACATGCAGGCCTGAAACCGCAAGAATATGAACCGCCCCGGCTGCCGCATATTGATCATAGATCTTTCTGGAAATATCCCGTCGCTGCCCCAAAAGGAGAGCTTGAATTATGCTCAGTTCTTCTTCTGAAAAACTGGCAACCCTTAATTTTTGAATGATTTGCTCTCTTAAATTTTCAGCGAAACTTGTTGGAGAAGAATTCTCACTAATCTTCAGGATCTCTTCTGAATTAAGCCTCAGCTGTTTTAGCACCGCCTGTTTTTCCATATAATTTCTATAGTCAAACTGATAGGGATTAAGCGGAGAATTTATATCTGATGCTTTCTCGTAGGGGAGTAGGACCACATCGCCTACCTGGAATTCTTCTGAGTCTATTCCGACACTAAGCAATAGCTTTCCTTTCGCGACGGCACTTCTATCATTTATTCTGAAAGCTTCAGCTTTAATTAAGTAACGATTGTTATAGGCGGTGGGTTTTAATTTTTCAGCGATGCGAGCCTGAAGTAGGGTATTTTCTACAGAAATTTCAGCATTAAGGTAATGCTTCGGATTATTACCGGGTTTATGAAGGCTTGCAGTTAAAATTCCGAGGCTGAAGGTGGTTATAAAAACAAGAATTCCGAAGTAAATATCCGGAAAAAGCTGCCTTCTTGCCCGAAAATAAAAAAACAGAAAAAATAGAAATAAACCTCCAATTACGCTTAGTAGAATCTGTAAAGGGATATTCAGGAGAAACCCTGCTAAAATTCCCGGAAGAAAGCTAAGACTTAGTTTTATAAATGTAAAATTCAGAAATCGCATCGCCTGTTTTATATAGCGATTCGAGGCAAGGAAGAGTTAAGATAGGAAAATTTTATAAAACGCGACGGGCCATCACAAAATTACTCTTCCAGTAGTTTTCCTCAAGAGAAGAGATAATTACGCCCCGGGAAGTTGAAGAATGAATGAATTTGATCTCGTTATCTACTTCAACCACCAGGCCAACGTGATTGATCACCGGTCTCTTTTTATTGGTTTCGAAGAAAAGAAGATCTCCAGGAGAAACTTCTTTTAGATAAAGTCTGCGCCCCTTGAGCGAAAGATCTCGTGAGGTCCGGGGCATAGGGATGTCTTCCTTCAGGAAAGAGGTGTAGATAAGGCCTGAGCAATCCATACCCTTTTTCGTAGTACCACCGTATTTGTACCGGGTCCCTTCAAATTCTATTGCATGTGAAATAATATTATGCACCTGCTTGTTGGCTGGTTCGATTCGGGTGTTATTTTCGGTTTTGGTCGTAATTACTTTGGAACGCGAAGCGCCACAGGAAGTCAGGAGAATTCCCGGGATTAAAATTAAGATGAACTTTAGCCGAAATTGCATTTTAGCTTTTATTGATTGTATC
Source organism: Salegentibacter sp. (assembly GCF_041642575.1). Classification (NCBI taxonomy): domain Bacteria; kingdom Pseudomonadati; phylum Bacteroidota; class Flavobacteriia; order Flavobacteriales; family Flavobacteriaceae; genus Salegentibacter; species Salegentibacter sp. The sequence goes on from NZ_JBEPWD010000018.1 coordinate 17,378, forward strand.
GAAAATTAATTCAGCGGTCTTTTTGCTTGCGCCCTTTCCGCCTAATTTCTGTTCCAGCAGGTAGTAATCCTCATAAATCTTTGTTCTTTGGTCATCTTCAAGAATTTTGGTAAGTTCGCTTTTCAGAGAATTCTTGTTGAATTTCCGCTGAATTAATTCCGTAACAACCTCACGTTCCATAATTAAATTCACCAGGGATATATAATCAAGGTTCACAATCTGTTTGGCGATATGATAAGAAATGAAGCTCCCTTTGTAACAAACCACTTCCGGAACTTTAAAAAGAGCTGTTTCCAAAGTTGCCGTTCCAGATGTTACTAACGCGGCATGAGACAGGCTTAGTATCTCATAGGTCTTGTTCATTACCAGTTTAACCTGATTTTTCTTTATAAAACTCTTATAAAAGTCTTTGTCCTGACTTGGAGCACCGGCGATAATAAACTGGTAATCGGGAAAATCAACGGTTATGCTTAACATGATTTCCAACATCTTGGTGATTTCCTGCTTTCGGCTTCCGGGAAGAAGTGCGATTATCGGTTTGTCATTCAGGTCGTGTTCTTTCTTAAACTTTTTAGCATCTACAAGATTCTGATCAGCGATCGCATCAATTAGGGGATGACCTACAAAGTGAACCGGGAAATTGTGTTTTTCTTCGTAAAATTGTTTTTCAAAAGGAAGGATAACATACATCTGGTCGATATCCCTCTTGATTGCTTTAATCCGATTTTCCTTCCATGCCCATATTTGGGGAGAAATATAGTAATGCGTTCTGAAATCTTCTTCTTTCGCCCATTTTGCAATCCGCATATTAAAACCGGGATAATCCACTAAGATGATAACATCCGGTTGGAATTTACTAATGTCTTCTTTACAGAACTTAATGTTACGCAGAATAGTTTTTAAATTGGCTATCACTTCAGCAAAACCCATAAATGCCAGCTCCCGGTAATGTTTTACCAGTTCCCCCCCTTGCTCCTGCATAAGATCGCCACCCCAAAATCGGAATTCCGCATTAGGATCCTTTTCTTTCAGAGCTTTCATCAGGTTGGAGGCGTGGAGATCGCCCGATGCTTCGCCGGCAATGAGGTAATATTTCATTTAAAATATTTTAGAAATTGCGATTGCTACCGCCGCGACAATAGTCGCCAGTAGAACACCCCTGGCATGATAATGCTGCTTCTTTTTTAGAAATACAAAAAATGGCAAAAAATTCAGGATTGCTCCCAGAGCTATGATCTTGCCAATATAATCGTGAATGATCGCATCATGAATAGTGGTATCTACATCATTTTCTGAAAAAATAAGGATATAGAGTAGGATGCCGCCAATGTTAAAGGCCAGGCCCACAAGAAATCCAATAAAAATATTCTGTTTAATCATTAAGTTCCCAGTTATTTAGATCGTCCATAAAATGATGCGCGGTAAGGTCGAACTGAACCGGTACTACCGAAACAAACCCGTTGGCAAGGGCCCATTCATCGGTATCTTCACCTTTATCCTTGTTTACGAATCTTCCGCTAAGCCAGTAATAATCCCGACCCTGTGGATTGGTCCTTTTATCAAATTCTTCTTCCCAGTGCGCATTGGCCTGTCGGCAAACCTTTATGCCTTTAATTTCTGTGCCCGGAAGTTTTGGCAGGTTTACATTCAGCACAACTCCTTTTGGGAGACCGTGTTTTAAAACTTTTCGGGTAACAGCTTTTACAAATTTCTTAGAGGGCTCGAAATCGGCAGTTAGAGAATAATCCAGCAGAGAAAATCCTATTGCCGGAATCCCTTCAATGCCTGCCTCTACCGCGGCGCTCATAGTGCCGGAGTAAATTACATTTATAGATGAATTGGAACCATGATTTATCCCACTTACACAAAGATCGGGCTTGCGATGTAGAATTTCCTGCGTTGCGATCTTTACACAATCGGCCGGAGTTCCAGAGCAACTGTATTCTTTATGCTTGTAATTTTCTTTGATGGTTACCGGTTCGCAAAAAAGGGTGTCACTAATAGTTATGGCATGTCCCATTCCGCTTTGGGGACTATCGGGAGCCACTACTATGACATCTCCAAGTTCCTTCATGACCTCGATTAAGGCCCTGATTCCGGGGGCTGTAATTCCATCGTCATTGGTAACCAGGATCAATGGTTTTTCTTTATCCATGCATTGTAAAATTAATAAGGCTAAAATAGTAATTTCCTAAGGAAAGCCTATCTTAGTAGTTTAACAAATTATTAGTGTCTGTACCGTGTCTTGGCACAGTTTTTAATGTATTTTGGTAAGCCATTATGATGAAATTTATGCGATTTATGAAAAGGAACCCAAGAATTCTTGTAGTACTGCTTTTAATGGCAGTAGCTTCATGTAGTTTTACGACGAAAAGTTTTGATGACCCTGATAAAGATAAAGTTTTAATAGACCTTATTACTTATGTACTTAACCAGGGGCATTATGATGCTAAAGATGTGAATGATGAATTTTCACAGGGAGTGTATAAAGACTACCTGCGAAACCTTGATGGATCCAAGCGCTTTTTCTATGCCGAGGATATTGAGGAATTCAGCGAGCACGAAGAACTAATTGATGACTACATCAAGAATAAAGATATAAGCTTCTTTGATCTTACCTATCAACGTTTAATGCAACGCTCTAAAGAGTCTCAGGAAATTTACAGGGAAATTTTAGAATCTCCTTTTGATTTCAGTAAGGAGGAAGAACTCAATACGAGTTTTGAGGAAATGGAATATGTAGATTCTGAAGAGGAAATGAAAGAGAGATGGAGAAAGCAATTGAAATTTTCTACCCTAATCACTTTCCATGATAAAAAAGAAGAGGAAAAGCAAAAGAAGGAGAATGATCCTGAATATACTATAAAATCTGATGAAGAGCTCGAAAAGGAATCCCGGGAAGTAACCCTAAGTTCCCTTGAGGAGTATTACGATTTTACCGATGATCTGGAGCGAGAAGATTATTTTTCAGTATACATAAATGCGATCGTAGAAGAATTCGATCCGCATACTTTCTATTTCGCTCCCCAGGATAAAGACAGGTTCGATATGGCTATGTCTGGAAAACTGGAAGGTATTGGTGCCCGACTTCAGAAAAAGAGTGACAATATTACCATTATGGAAGTTATCTCCGGCGGTCCTGCCTGGAGAAGTGATGAATTGAGTGAAGGAGACGTTATCTTAAAGGTGAAACAGGAAGATGAAGATGAGGCAGTAAGCATCGTTGGAATGCGCCTGGATGACGCTGTTCAACTTATCAAAGGGCCAAAGGATTCCAAGGTAACCTTGACGGTTAGAAAAAAATTGATGGGTACCATAGAGAATGTGACTCTAACCAGGGATGTAGTGGAAATCGAGGAAACTTACGCCAAGACTTCAATGGTTAAGAAAGATGGAAAGAATTTTGGGGTGATCAACTTGCCTAAGTTCTATTTCGATATGGAGAATTATTCCGAAAGAAATGCTGCTTCTGATATTGAAAAAGATATCTCCCGTCTTAAGAAAGAAGGTATGGAAGGTCTGGTATTAGATCTTAGAAATAATGGTGGTGGTTCCCTGAAGACCGTTGTGGATATTGCCGGATTATTTATAGAAAAAGGACCCATTGTTCAGGTGAAATCGAGCGGACAAAAACAGGAGATACTAAAGGATAAAGATCCGTCTGTATTATGGGATGGACCTCTGGTTATTTTAGTGAACGAACTTTCGGCATCAGCTTCAGAAATCCTCGCAGCTGCTATGCAGGATTATAAACGTGCTGTAATTATTGGAAGTAAACAGACCTACGGAAAAGGAACTGTTCAAAATGTTATAGATCTTAACCGTTGGTTAAGAAACAGTGATTACGGAGATATGGGAGCGCTTAAATTGACTACACAGAAATTCTATAGAGTGAATGGTGGTTCTACCCAATTAGAAGGGGTTAAAAGCGATGTTGTAGTTCCGGACCGTTACAGTTTTGTTGATATTGGTGAAAAAGATATGGAAAACCCACTACCCTGGGATAAGATAGATCCTGCAGATTATGATGTTTGGGATGGCTATGCAAATCTTGAGGAAACTATAGAAAACAGCAAGGAACGAATGCGTGAAAATGAGCAGTTAAAGCTTATAGAAGAAAACGCGAAATGGATTAAGGAACAAAGTGATAATAATGTTCATTCCCTTAATTTTACCGAATACAGTATGGATGCAGAGGAGAGTAAGCGAGTTGCTAAACGTTTTGATTCTTTAAAAGAATATGCAACAGATCTCACTTATACTTCACTTCCTTTTGAGGAGGAGCTTTTTACAAATGACACTATTTTAAGAGAAAAAAGAGAGCGCTGGCATACCAATTTAAGTAAGGATATCTATGTAGAGGAAGCCCTTAATGTGCTTTCTGACCTTAAAGTAGATAAAATGAGAAGAAATAAAGTGGCCAGGATTAACGATTAATCTAAGGCTGAACCATAAAAAAATGCTCCGGATTTCCGGGGCATTTTTAATTTGTGAAAATAATGAAACGTAAATATATCTATCCGGTTATAATTTTATTTGTAGCGGCTCTGTTGCTTCTGGCTGAACGCTGTAATTAATTGTAAGAGATCCTTTCTGCATCCAGTTTTATAAAGATGAATAAGAGAATGGTGAAAGCCCAAAGTCCTGAACCACCATAGCTAAAAAAGGGCAGAGGAATTCCTACAGTAGGGAATACCCCTATTACCATCCCGATATTGACCAGAAAATGCATAAAAATAATTCCGATTACACTATAACCATATACCCGGTTGAACTGCGAGCGTTGCCGCTCAGCAAGATAAAGCAATCTGATTAAAAGCATTATAAACAGGATTATAACAAAGCTGCTTCCCAAAAATCCCCATTCTTCTCCAACAGTGCTGAAGATGTAATCTGTATGTTGTTCGGGAACAAAATGTCCTTTGGTTTGGGTGCCCTCTGTCCATCCTTTCCCAAGCCAGCCACCACTTCCTATAGCGATCTCACTTTGGTTGGTGTTATAACCAATTCCTTTGGCATCTACTTCTTTTCCCAATACAATATTGAACCGGTCCCGGTGATGCTGTTTAAAAACATTTTCGAATACATAATTAACTGAAAGGGAAAAGCCGGCAGCTACTACCATCAAAAAGATATATTTGAGGATATTAGGCCTTTTCTTTCGGTTTTTTAAGAACATTAAAATCCCGATGGCTACAATACCTCCGATAACCCATGGAATGCCAAAAGCCAGGGTAGCAACAAAAAGGATTGCTGCGAAAAATCCAAGTAAGAGATATGCGAAATGTAAACCTTCCCTGTAAAGAGGAAAAATAAAAGCAAAATAAACCATAGCGCTTCCTGCATCAGGTTGCATCATAACCAGGAAAACAGGCAAACTTATGATAACAAAAACCTTAAGCTGATGCTCAAATTCATTTAAATTTACCTGAATACCACTTACATATTTGGCCACTGCCAGAGCCGTGGCGGCCTTAGCAAACTCCGCCGGTTGAAGGCTAACCGGGCCCATTACGTACCAAGCGGTTTGCCCCGCAATGGTTTTACCAAAAACAAATAGTCCTGCAAGACTAATGAGACTAATTATATAAATAACGCTCGAGAATCGCTGATAAAATTTGGGTTCGATGGAGAGGACTACTATGACCAGAATAAAACTAAGTAAAATCCATAAACCCTGCCTGCCGTATACCTGGTTTAGATCAAAAAAGGTTCCCATGTTTACACCCAGAGATGCTGAATAAATATTTGCCCACCCAAAGACAACCAGGAGCAGAAAAATAAGAATTGTAATCCAGTCGTAACCTGTAATGCTTTTGGCCATTTATCGGTTTATTATAAAAGGTTCGCCACTTAGCGGTTTGGCATATTCATCTTCAAGGCTGTTTTCGAGAATCCAGGTTTCCATATCGGTTCGGGTAATTTCTCCTTTTATATATTTTTCTACCATTAAACTGGCAATACGTCCTGCGTACCGACTTCCCCAATAGCCATTTTCAACAAAGACTGCGATTGCTATTTGTGGATTATCTACAGGAGCAAAAGCAACAAATATCGAATGATCGGTTAGCTGAACTCTTTCTCCATCTATTTTGATAAAATTCTCTGCCGTACCGGTTTTCCCTGCTATTTCAATATCGGGAATTCGAAGCGTGCTGGCAGTTCCGTTTCTGTAAACATCATGCATTCCTTCTATAACCGGCTCAAAATGTCTTGGTTCTATTGTGGTGTGATTTTTTTCGGTAAATCGTTCTTCCTTAATTGGATCACCTTCAATTTCCTTTAAAATGTGTGGGGTATAATACCAACCGCGATTGGCGATTGTGGCGGTCATATTGGCTAATTGAATAGGGGTCATCAGTACCTCTCCCTGTCCAATGGCGTTCGATATAGTGGCAGTTGAGTACCAGTTATGGTTCGGATAAATAGAATTGTAGTATTCAGCATTTGGAATTTTTCCCCGTCTCCCGGTGCTTAAATCATTACCCATAAACTGGCCTAAACCAAAACTTTCTAAATGTTTGCTCCATACATCCATTCCTTCCTGCGGAGTAGGGAATTTTTCAATAGTTTTTCTATAAACCTGGGCAAAATATGCATTGCAGGATTGGGCAACTCCGGGAATAAGATTTAAAGGGCTGGAGTGAGCATGACATCCCATTCTACTACCTCTTCCGTAGGAATATCCGTTGTTACAATGGAATTTATCATCAATGCCTACCACACCTTCCTGTAATGCGATTAAACCGGTGAGTGTCTTAAAAGGAGATCCCGGAGGGTATTCCGCTAAAAGTCCGCGATCGTATAAAGGGCGGGCGATAGAATCGTAATAAAGTCTTGTGTAATTTGGAGATCTTTTTCGTCCAACCAGGATAGCCGGATCGTAACTTGGGGCTGTTACCAGAGCGAGTATTTCTCCTGTGGCGGGTTCAAGCGCCACAATTCCACCACGCTTGTTCTGCATTAGTTTTTCACCGTATTCCTGTAATTTGGAATCAATAGTAATATTTATATCCTTCCCTTTTTCCGGGAGGGTGTCGAAGATTCCATCTTTATAAGGGCCAATATCTCTGTTAAAACGATCCTTTTGAATATATTTCACGCCCTTTACTCCTCTTAATAAATCTTCATAGACAATTTCTACTCCACTGCGACCAATGAGGTCACCGGAAATATAATAGGGATTATCTTTGATAATTTGTTTGTTCACCTGTGCGATATAGCCTAGTACATTTGCGCTGTGGTCAACCTGATAATCTCTTAAAGAACGTTTCTGAATATAAAATCCTTCATACTTCCTCATTTTTTCCTGGAGAAAAGCGTATTCACTTTTTGTGAGCTGAGGGATTACCACCGAAGGTAGGAGCGGAGAATAGATCTTTGCTTTATCGAGCTTCTTACCTAATTCTTCCGGAGTGATGTTCAGAATCTCGGAGAATTCCAAAGTATCAAAAGGTTTGAGATTACGAGGGATTACCATCACATCGTAGGAGGGTTGGTTGGATACCATAAGTTCTCCGTTCCGGTCGTGGATATAACCGCGCTGTGGGTAATCGTAATTTATCTCTATGGCATTATCCTGCGATCGTAATGCCAGGGAAGTGTCAATTACCTGAAGATAAAAGACACGGGCCAAAAAAATAAGGCCGGTAGTTAAAATAATTATGTAGAGAAGTAATTTCCTCATCTATATTTCTTGCTGAAAAGGCTTAGGCTTAAGATCACCAGAATCCCGGTGAATATACTTGAAAATAACGTCTTTTTCAAGATCAATATTATATGAGTTAAGCTGAACATTTCCAAAGAAAATAAGACTAAATGATGAATGAGAACCATTATGAAGATATATGTTAATCTTGCTCCAAATGGAGTAGCCGAAAGCTTGATATTCTGGTGGTCATAACTTACTCCAAAAGAGAACCTGAGCAGGGTTGGTCGCACGAAAGCTGCAATCAAACAGGCAGCTGCGTGAATACCACCACTGTCTTCAAAAATATCAATACTCAATCCCAGTAAGAATGAAAGAATAAGGAATAAGGTCTGGTTGCTGTTAAACGGATACAAAAGAATAAAAAGCACGTACAGGTAAGGATTAATATACCCCAAAAAGTTGATATTGCTCAGGACCAATACCTGAAGCAGGACCAAACCAACAAACCGGACAATATTTGAAATTATACTGCTATTCATCTACCTCTTCTAAAGAAAGAATTTGATCCCTGTCTACATTTTCGATAATATACACGAAACCAATATTGGTCATATCGTTAAAAAGCCTCACATCGATTTCGTAATAGCTGCCGCTTTCGTCCAGTTCAAAATCTTCAATACTTCCAATATTTAAGCCTTCGGGAAAAATCAGGGAGCGCCCACCGGTAATGATAGTATCCCCTTTCATAACCGGGGCTTGTCGTGGTACATCGATAAGCTGAACGAGGTTTGGATCTCTTCCATTCCAAATAAGACTTCCAAAATGATTGGTTTTGCTAAGCTGCGCGTTTATCCTGGACTCGGTATGCAGAATGGAAATTACACGGGAAAACCGGTTGTTAACCCGGTCAACAATCCCGATAACCCCTTTGCTGGTTACAACCCCAAATTCGGGTTGAATACCGTGATCTTCCCCTTGATTTATAGTGAGATAATTGTCTGCTTTTGAGAAATTATTATTGATAACCTGGGCTGCCCTGAAATAATAGGTGCCTTCAAAAGTCGAGCTATCTGTGTAATTTTCTATTGAAATAGTATCGTTTAGGTTCGTGAGAATATTTCGTAATTCTTTGTTCTCCTCCAGAAGACGTTTGTTGTATTCTTCCAGATACAAGTAATTCTTGATATTGCTGGTCCAGGAGTACACCCCACCGGTTACAGCGTTGGCAGAACTTATAAACCTACTTTTATGAAAGGAATGGGTTTGGATCGTAAAAAACACAGATAATGCCAGCAGAAATAAGAATAGAATATTATTCTTATTACGGATAAGAAAATTAAAGATTTGCTGCATAAAATAGTTTCTCCTACTTGATCAGGATTCCCTTATATCTGTTTAAGGTTTTCAGGGTTATTCCGGTTCCTCTAACCACCGCTCTTAACGGATCTTCAGCAATATAAACAGGAAGGTCGGTTTTTTGGGATAAACGCTTGTCCAGACCCCTTAACATTGAACCTCCCCCGGCAAGATAAATACCAGTATTGTAAATATCGGCTGCAAGCTCAGGCGGAGTTTGAGACAAAGTCTCCATTACTGCATCTTCGATACGGAGGATAGACTTATCCAGGGCTTTAGCTATTTCGCGATATGAAATATTAACCTGTTTTGGTTTTCCGGTTAATAGATCACGTCCCTGAACACTCATTTCTTCCGGCGGGACTTCAAGATCTTCAGTAGCTGCACCGATTTGAATCTTTATTTTTTCAGCAGTTCTTTCACCTACGTAAAGGTTGTGCTGGGTACGCATGTAATACACGATATCGTTGGTGAAAACATCCCCTGCGATCTTAATAGATTTATCACAAACGATTCCTCCCAGGGCGATAACAGCTATCTCTGTAGTACCACCACCTATATCCACGATCATATTTCCTTTTGGCTGCATAATATCTACTCCAATCCCTATCGCCGCTGCCATAGGTTCGTGAATTAGATATACTTCTTTTCCGTTAACGCGTTCTGCACTTTCTTTTACCGCTCGCATCTCAACTTCAGTAATTCCCGAAGGAATACAGATCACCATCCTTAAAGCGGGAGTGAACATTTTTTTCTTCAGCGCCGGGATCTCTTTGATGAACATCGTGAGCATTTTCTCACTGGCATCGAAATCGGCGATAACCCCGTCTTTTAAAGGTCGGATTGTTTTAATGTTTTCGTGGGTTTTTCCCTGCATCATAGCAGCTTCTTTCCCTACGGCGGTTATTTTTCCTGTGGTGCGGTCGCGGGCTACTATTGAAGGGCTATCTACAACAACTTTGTCGTTGTGGATTATCAATGTGTTTGCGGTTCCTAAATCTATCGCTATTTCTTCAATGAGAAAGTCAAAAAATCCCATAGTATGTTAAGTGTTGAGGTTTGGTAAATGTAATAAAATTAATGTTTAAAATGCCGGGTTCCCGTCACCACCATAGCAATATTATTTTCGTTGCAATAGTCAATACTAAGCTGATCTTTAATAGATCCTCCCGGTTGAATTACCGCCGTAATTCCTGCATTTCCGGCAATTTCCACACAATCAGGAAATGGGAAAAACGCGTCACTGGCCATCACGGCACCACTTAAGTCAAAGTTAAAGGAACGGGCCTTATCTATACTTTGATTAAGTGCATCTACACGAGAGGTCTGACCTGTACCGCTGGCACAAAGCTGTTTGTTTTTCGCCAAAACAATGGTATTTGATTTGGTATGCTTGCAAATTTTGGAAGCAAATAACAAGTCAGATAACTCAGCATCTGTTGGTTTATTGTCGGTAGTTTGTTTTAAATCCTCAGCAGCATCGGTTTTTAGATCTTTCTCCTGAACCAAAACTCCATTCAGGCAGGTTCTAACCTGTCTTTTAGGAAGCTCTACCTCCTTCTGAATTAATAGAATCCTGTTTTTCTTTCCTCTCAGAATTTCTTCAGCTTCAGAAGAAAATGAGGGAGCGATCACCACTTCACAGAAAAGTTTGTGGATCTCTTCAGCAGTTGCCTTATCAATCTCTGTGTTACTAATCAGAATTCCGCCGAAAGCAGAAACCGGATCTCCTGCCAGTGCATCGGTATAAGCCTGATGCAAAGTATCGCGCTGGGCAAGGCCGCAGGCGTTGTTGTGTTTCAAAATGGCAAAAGTAGGAGATTCGCCCTTAAATTCGTTCATAAGATTTACCGCAGCATCAACATCCAGCAGGTTGTTGTAAGATAGTTCTTTCCCGTGTATTTTTTCGAACATTGCATCGAAATCCCCAAAGAAAAATCCTTGCTGGTGTGGATTCTCACCGTAGCGGAGTTCCTGACCGTTTTGGATGCTTTCCTTATAAACTTTTACGTCATTTTCTGTATTGAAATAATTGAAAATTGAAGTGTCGTAATGAGAGGAAATATTAAAGGCTTTGGCAGCAAATCTCTTACGATCGGCAAGGCTGGTTTCGCCCTTTTTTTCGATCAGTAATTGTTCAAATTCTTTATAATCCTCAACGGAAGAAACACACAGCACATCTTTAAAATTCTTGGCCGCTGCGCGTATAAGCGAGATTCCTCCAATATCTATCTTTTCAATAATATCTTCTTCAGAAGCCCCTGAAGCAACGGTCTTTTCAAACGGATAAAGATCCACGATCACAATGTCTATCTGCGGAATTTCATATTCAGCCAGTTCCTTCGCATCACTCTTATTTTCCTGGCGATTCAGAATTCCGCCGAAAACTTTTGGATGTAGGGTTTTAACCCTTCCTCCAAGGATAGATGGGTAGGAAGTGATATCTTCAACAGGAATAACTTCTATGCCCAGATCTTTGATATATTTCTCCGTTCCTCCGGTAGAATAAATCGTAATTCCCAGCTCATTGAGTTTTTTCGCAATAGGAGCAAGGCCGTCTTTGTTGAATACAGAAATTAAAGCAGATTTCGCTTGTTTTAAGTCGCTCATTGTGTTGTGTTTGATAAAGTGGCAAAAGTAAGTATTTAAGCAGCAAACATAAAAGGGAATGAATTTATTTATCAATAAAATTGTAACGAATTTTTAACCCCTGCGTCTTATCTTGTAACTCCTTTAAATACGGCACTAAACTGTATGTTTATATATCTTAGACTTTTAAAAGAAAGTTTCACTTTTGCTGTGAATGCGCTTAGAAACAATAAGCTGCGTACCTTTCTTTCCTTATTGGGTGTGACCATTGGAATTTTTTCCATAATTGCAGTACTGGCTGCTGTAGATTCCCTAGAAAAAGAGATTAAAGGCAGTTTGAGTTCCTTGGATAACAGCACCATTATTATTATGCGTTTTTCCTTTGGTCCTACCGATGTTCCGCAATGGAAGCGCCAGCAATTCCCGGATGTTTCCTATGATGAATATCAACACTTTAAAAAAAACTTACCTGACCTTGAAGCGGTAAGTTATGTAATTGGAGTTCCCTCAGAACCTATAAAATTTCAGGATGTTACCAGTGAAAACGTTGATGTTGGTGCCGTAACCAGTGAATATTATGATATTGAAGCCTTTGAATTAAGGGAAGGCAGATTTTTTAATGAATCTGAATCGGTTAGTGGTGCTCCGGTAATTGTTCTGGGGCACGAAATAGCGAATAATCTCTTCGGAAATACTAATCCGCTAGGACAAGAGGTGCGGCTCTACGGCCGGAAACTTCAGGTCATTGGAGTCCTGGAAAAACAGGGGAGTTCTCTCTTCGGAAACTCCAGAGACGGTCAGGCTTTTCTACCGGTTAACCTGGTAAGGAGAATATATGGCGACAATAATAAAGGGGTTTTTCCGCAAATTGTGCTTAAACCTGAAGATGGAGTGGATAATGCCGAATTTGTTGCTATGGTAGAGGCGCAACTAAGAAATTTCCGGGCGATAAAACCCGGAGAAATCAATAACTTTTTTATTAATCAGCTTCAGGGATTTGCTGATTTCATAGATAATATTACCGGGCAGATGAATATTATAGGCCTTATTATTAGTGGCTTTTCGCTGTTGGTAGGTGGTTTTGGGATTGCTAATATAATGTTCGTTAGTGTGAAGGAAAGAACCAACCTGATTGGGATTCAGAAGTCTCTTGGGGCCAAGAACAGGTTCATACTTTTTCAATTCCTTTTCGAGGCTGTGATTTTGTCGGTAATAGGCGGGCTCATTGGTCTCTTTTTGGTATGGCTCGTTTCAATTATAGCTTCTCAATTCACCGGCGATTTTGAATTCGTGCTATCTCTTTGGAACCTGATGCTGGGAACTATAGTTGCCGCCGTGATAGGATTGATTTCCGGGATTATTCCGGCCATTTCAGCTTCAAAATTAGATCCTGTTGAAGCGATACGCACAGGGATGTAATTTCGCCCTTCTCATAAAACTATTAGAATGAAAATTAATTTTATCCTTAGTATTCTTTTTATAAGTGTTTTTTGTGTCACAAGTGCTGCGCAGGAAGTTGATTTTATCCTTTCTGAAAAAGAAAATGAGGAGTGGTTGGAAAAAGTAGATTCTTATGAATTGAAAGTTCAATTAGAGGAATTAAAGAACCGAATTGTGCAAGATACCGCTGTTTACTTTAATTACTTAAGTGGGAATTATGAATCTCCCGATCAGAAAATAGCCCTTGCGAAAAGAGAATTTTCAGAAGAGTCTAAAAGCAGGCCTTTGTATCTTTTTGTTTATGAAAAAGAAAGTTTAAGGCTTCAGGCAAATCCAGAATCTGAAAGAATTGAAAAGCTTGTTGAAGAGATTAATACTGATAAGATCTCTAAAATTGAAGTATATAAGGGAGTAATGGCAAGGGCATTATATGGAACTTCCGGCTCTTATGGTGTAATATATATTGTGGTTAAAGACAAGGCATCTTTAAATAGAATAAAAGAGATATTGTCCAATCAAGCGGGAATAATGAATAACTGATCAGCTTCTCACCTTAAAAAAATGGAATGAGGGTCTAGCTTAAAATCTCCGCTACTTTCTCATTAACCCATTCTAAAAATCTTTCATCTTCAATATTAAATGGATCTTCGGTATTCGAATCGATATCGATCTGGCCAATGTTTTCTCCATTCAAGAAAAGGGGAACTACTATTTCGGCTCTAACATTAATACTGCAGGCAATATAATTTGTTTGGGTTTTTACATCCGGCACGACAAAATTCTTGTTAGAGACCGCTACCTGCCCACAAATGCCCTTCCCAAATGGAATAATGGTATGGTCGGTAGGTTCTCCGGCAAAAGCGCGTAATTTTAATTCCTTTTTATCCCCATTTTTGAAATAAAAACCCACCCAATCGTAGTAAGGGATGTTTTCCTTTAGAAGATCACAAACCTGCTCCAGGCGATGATCTACCGAAAGTTCTTCGTTGCTTAAAATCTTCTCTACAGCTGGTTTTAATTTCTGAAATGGCATATCAATATATTTTAGTGCAAAAGTATTTAAAATTTTGCGCAGGCTGGCTGGCTTATTTGTATAAATTTGTTAAAAAGCCAAAGATCTCACTTGCTTAAACTATTCGTCAAATACAAATCGGTACTTCGGTTTATTCTCATCTTCCTTGGGAGTTATTTTGTTTTAAGTCTTTTATATAATTGGTACCTGGATGTTTTTAGATCCGAAATTTATTATCCCGATTATGTTACGCACATGGTTGCCCGGCAAACTGAAATGCTAATCAACAGCTTCGGCTATAGCGCACAAATTGAACCGCACCAATATCATCTTTCGATGAAGCTTATGATCAACGATCAATATCTGGCACAAATCGTTGAAGGTTGTAACGCGATGAGTATTATGGTTCTTTTCATTGCTTTCGTGCTGGCCTTCTTCGGAAGATTTAAGACCACCCTGGCTTTTCTTCTGGCAGGACTGGTAATTATCTATTCGATGAATATTATACGCATTGCGGTCTTGTCTATAGGAATTTATGAATTCCCACAGCACACCGAATTTCTCCATTCCATCATCTTTCCTCTCATTATCTACGGTACGGTGTTTCTACTTTGGATTCTCTGGGTCTATATTTATTCCAAAAACCAGGTGCGATGAAACAGGAATACCGTGTACTTATTATCGGGGTTCTGGTTATCCTACTTGCTCTGGTGAGAGTTTTCGAGGAACATCTATTTTACGATCCCATAAATGAGTATTACCGCAGTGGTTATTATATGCTTGACCAGTTGCCTCAATATAAATTGCCTGATTTACTGCTAAATCTCAGTTTCAGATTCTGGTTAAACTCCATTATTTCGCTCTTAATCCTGTATGTGGCATTTTTCGATAGAAATATCGTCAAGTTTGCCGGACTTTTATATGTTGTGCTGTTTGTAATTGGGTTGGGAGTCTATTCTTACCTGCTTTTAAATCTAGATCGCGGCCACGTGATGAGCTTGTTTTATGTGAGGCGTTTTCTCATTCACCCGGTATTCATACTCATTTTGCTTCCTGCATTTTATTATTACCGGCTTCAGAAAAAGGGAAATCCATAATCTTTAATTTATTCCCGATAATTCTGAAACCTCTTCTAAAAGTTTTGTATTTATCTTTGAAAATGCTTTATATCAAAATTTTAACTATTTTTGTAGCCGATGAAAAAAGCTTTTCAAAATAGCGGTTCTGTTTTAATGGCCCTTATGGTGCTGTTTTCTACCCTGTCTTTTACGGTAGATAAACATTTCTGTGGAAGCTTTCTGGTAGATAAAGCTATCTTTTCTGAAGCTGAAACCTGCGGAATGGATATGGAGAATGCTGTCGATAATTGCTGCACCAACGAAAAGGTGTTGGTAGATGGACAGGATGAACTAAAGCATTCCTTTCAGTCGCTTGATCTTGAACAGCAGCAATTTCTCACGAGCTTTAGCTTTTCTTATTTAAATCTTTTTGAAACCCTTCCTAAGGAAGTAGTTCCATTTAAAGATTATTCCCCTCCCTTGCTGGTCAGCGATATACAGTTGCTGGACCAGGTTTTTCTAATTTGATTTTATTGATGTTCGTGGCCTTTTCCATTACCAGGAAATAGCCGCCCCTGTTTTTTAATGACTCAGAGATCCTTCTTTAGTGTTGGATTATATCAATAAATCATTCTGAAAATGTTCAATAAGCTAATAAAATATTTTTTATACAACCGGCTGGTATCAGTACTTTTGCTTGTCTTCTTGATTGGCTGGGGTCTGGTTACCGCACCTTTTAACTGGAACACCGGTTTTCTTCCCAGTGATCCCGTTCCGGTAGATGCCATTCCCGACATTGGGGAAAATCAACAAATTGTTTTTACAGACTGGCCGGGGCGTTCTCCGCAGGATATTGAGGACCAGATCACCTATCCGCTTACCAGCTCCCTTTTAGGAATTCCTGGGGTAAAATCGGTGCGTTCTAACTCCATGTTCGGATTTTCCAGTATCTATATCATCTTTGAAGAGGATGTTGAGTTTTACTGGTCTCGCTCCAGAGTTCTGGAAAAACTCAACTCGCTTCCCGCAGGCCTGCTGCCTGATGATGCTAAACCTGCTTTGGGACCCGATGCTACGGCTTTAGGCCAGGTTTTCTGGTATACCCTTGAAGGACGGGACAAAGATGGAAATGTCACCGGCGGTTGGGATCAACACGAATTACGCACTATCCAGGATTATTACGTGAAGCCTGCTCTCAGTGCTGTGGAAGGTGTTGCGGAAGTAGCCTCTATAGGTGGCTTTGTTCAGGAATACCAAATCGACGTAAATCCTGATGCTCTGAAAGCCTACAACATTGGAATAGATGAGGTGATGATGGCAGTGAAAAATTCCAATCGGGATGCCGGTGCCAAAACTCTTGAAGTGAACAAGGTAGAATACCTGGTTCGCGGTCTGGGCTATATCGAATCTGTTGAAGATATTGAAAATACGGTGGTAAGTGTTTCAGATAATACTCCGGTACTAATCAGTGATATTGCTGAAGTTCACCTGGGGCCATCAGAACGACGAGGCATTCTGGACAAAGGTGGAGCCGATGTGACCGGTGGGGTGGTAGTTGCACGTTATGGTTCAAACCCCTTACAGGTAATAGAGAATACCAAGGATAAGATCAATGAGATTTCTTCTGGACTTCCAAATAAAACCCTGGCCGATGGTTCTGAAAGTCAACTCACCGTTGTTCCATTTTATGACCGTACGCAACTAATTCACGAGACCATAGGCACACTGGAACGGGCTTTGTCTCACGAGGTCCTTATAAGCATCATAGTGATTCTTGTTTTGGTGCTTAATCTTAGGGCTTCCATACTTATTTCGGCCCTGTTACCAATTGGGGTGCTAATGACCTTTATTGCTATGCGTTACTTTAGAGTGGATGCCAATGTGGTGGCTCTCTCAGGTATTGCTATTGCGATAGGGGTAATGGTAGATGTCGGAATTATTTTTGTTGAAAATACCATTCGGCATCTGGAAATGCGTAAAAATACCGGGGTACGGGGTGAGAAATTGCTTTCTGTGATCCAAAAAGCCACTATTGAGGTAGCTCCTGCCGTAACCACAGCACTCGCTACTACTATTGTGAGTTTTATCCCGGTTTTCTTTATGGAAAATGCTGAAGGTAAACTTTTCCGTCCGTTGGCCTTCACCAAGACTTTTGCTCTGGTTGCAGCATTCCTTGTTGGAGTGCTTTTGCTTCCAATGCTCTCCTATTTTGCTTTTAATATCAAGATAAACAAGGAAAAAAGCCGAAAGACCTGGTATATAATTTTAATTGTTTCAGGAATTGTGCTGGCTATATGGTTTAAATTCTGGCTTCCCCTTGCGTTAACATTAATAGGGGTTTTAAAACTTTTAGAAAGTCGGAATCCCGAATTCCTCGGGAAGTACTCAGAAAAAATTACGATGCTGGTGATTCTTTTGGTCACTATCTTATTCCTGGCAGAGGAATGGATGCCACTTGGTTTCGGAATTTCACTTTTCACCAATTACTTTTTTGTAATCTTTTTATTGGCCATCACCCTTGCTGTATTGCTTGCTGTGGTGAAATTTTACCGGCCTATCCTTAACTGGTGCCTGCTCAATAAAGGGACATTCCTGTTGTTGCCACTTATCACTATTTTCTTCGGAATAATGATTTGGTTTGGCTTCCCTAAAATTTTTGGGTTTGTAGCCAACGGTTTCGATAAAACTGGCTGGAATGTAAGAACTACTTCAGTTTGGAGCGGGATGACTCATACTTTTCCGGGAGTTGGAAAAGAATTTATGCCTTCGCTTAATGAAGGGAGTTTCTTATTGATGCCTACTGCTATGCCACACGCCGGAATAGAAGAAACTAAAAAAACCGTTCAGCAACTCGATATTGCGGTAACCAATATCCCGGAAGTAGAGATTTCTGTAGGAAAACTCGGAAGAGTGGAAAGTGCCCTGGATCCCGCACCTATTTCGATGTTTGAGAATATAATCAACTACAAATCTGAATATATTCTGGATGAAAATGGTAAACTTCAGGCATTTAAGGTTGATGACAACGAACGCTTCATTACCAAAACGGGGGACAGTCTAACCAATGAGGATGCTATCTTACAAAATATTTCCGGAGAAAATCTCATCATTGATGAAGATGGGGAATATTACCGAAACTGGCGGGAACACATTAAAAACCCAGATGATATCTGGGATGAGATCGTGCAACGCACCAGGCTTCCGGGGGTTACTTCTGCGCCAAAACTGCAGCCCATTGAAACCCGGCTGGTAATGCTGCAAACAGGGATGCGCGCGCCGATGGGTATTAAGGTTTTTGGCCCCGATCTGCAAACAATTCAGGATTTTGGAATGGAACTTGAAAGTCTGCTTAAAGAGGTGCCTTCAGTAAAAGCTGAAGCAGCTTTTGCAGATCGTGTGGTGGGCAAACCTTACCTGGAGATTGATATTGACCGAAAGTCCATAGCCCGCTATGGACTTAGCATTGAAGCGGTTCAACAAACTATAGAAACGGCTATTGGTGGGATGGAGATAACTTCTACTGTAGAAGGTCGTGAGCGTTTCCCGGTAAGGGTGCGCTATCCTCGCGAATTGCGGGATGATCCTTCCAACCTGGAGCAAATCCTGATCCCTACCCCAAATGGGGCTCAAATACCCCTGGGGCAACTGGCCGATCTCAATTATGTGCGTGGCCCCCAAATGATAAAAAGTGAGGATACTTTTCTTACCAGTTATGTGCTCTTTGACAAACGTGATGGTTTCGCCGAAGTGAATGTAGTGAATGATGCCCGGGATCATATACAGTCTCATATAGATTCAGGTGAATTGAAAGTACCTGCCGGAGTGAGCTATAAATTTTCGGGTAATTATGAGAACCAGGTACGGGCCGTGAAACGTCTGGCTATTCTTATCCCCATTTGTTTACTCATTATTTTCCTGCTGCTGTATTTTCAGTTCAAAACCATTATCGCCTCAACTATTCATTTTTCCGGAGTTTTTGTGGCTTTCGCGGGCGGATTTATAATGTTATGGTTTTACGGACAGGGTTGGTTTATGGATTTTGACATAGCCGGGACCAATATGCGTGATCTTTTCCAGATGGGCACCATTAATTTAAGTGTGGCCGTTTGGGTTGGTTTCATCGCACTTTTTGGAATCGCTACCGATGACGGGGTCCTCATGGGAACTTATATTCATCAGGTCTTTGAAAGAAGAAATCCGCAAACTGTTCCTGAGGTTCGATCGGCGGTGATGGAGGCCGGATTAAAAAGGGTTCGCCCTGCGATGATGACCACCGCAGTTACGATTATCGCCCTTTTTCCTGTACTCACTTCCACCGGGAAAGGTTCCGATATTATGGTGCCTATGGCCATCCCTATTGTTGGAGGAATGGTGATTCAAATTATGACCATTTTCGTGGTGCCGGTTTTACAGGCATACTGGAGAGAAACTGTGGTAAAAAAAGCCGAGAAAACTATTTAAGATGAAAAACGCACTAAAAATAATACTGCTATTCCTGGTCCTTTTCTTTGGAAATAAAGCTCAGGCACAGGAACTGGAAAGCTATCTAAGGATTGCTGCGGAAAATAATCCGAAATTACAGTCTGCTTATACTCAATTTGAAGCTGCTTTGCTGGAATCGCCCCAGGTAGCTTCCCTTCCCGATCCCACCCTTACCGTGAGTGCTTTCGGAAGGATGATAGAAACCCGGTTGGGAGCACAGGAAGCTCGATTTAACCTTATGCAGATGTTTCCCTGGTTTGGAACATTAAAAGCCAAGGCTCAGGCAGCCGATTTGATGGCTGAGGCCCGTTTTCAAGAATATCTGGCAATGCGTGGTGATCTTTTCTATGAAGTAAAAAAGGCTTATTCCGAGCTTTATGAATTAGAAGAAACCATTGGTTTGAAAAAAGAAAACCTTGAAATACTTGATTCTTATCGGGAACTTTCGCTAAGCAAATTCAGAAGCGGAAGTTCTTCTATGGTAAATGTAGTGAGAGTAGATATCAAGCGGGAAGAGGCTATCACAGAAATTGAACTCGAGCAAGAGGCGCTGGAAAGTTTAAAGAGGCAATTCAATTATCTCCTTAATCGCGAGCCGGGAGCAACAGTTCAAATTCAGGATACTTTGACTTTAAGTAAACCTGGAGACTCTGAATTGGAAGAGATAGATTTTGACACCCACCCTGAACTGACAAGATTCGATCGGGAGCTTGAAGCTTATCAAAGTCGGGCAGAGGTTGCACAAAAAGAAGGCTTGCCCATGCTTGGTCTGGGTGTAGATTATTCGATAATTTCTAAACGCACCGATGCTAACCCGCCCATGAATGGGCAGGATGCTGTTATGCCTATGTTTTCAGTGACTCTACCTATTTTTAGAAAAAAATATAAAGCTGCTGAAAAGGAAGCTGAACTGATGCAAACGGCCGCAATACAAAACCGGGAAGCCCGTGAAAATGAATTGCTGACCATTTATGAACAAACCTGTTACGAACTCAAAAAAGCAGAGAAACTCCTTGAGCTTTATGACAGGCAGATTAAAAGCTCAAACCGGGCCAATAAATTATTGGTCTCCGGTTTCGGTAATAATACCGAAGATTTTGAGGAGGTACTCCGAATGAATCAGGATATTTTAATGCTCAATACACAAAAGCTCGCCGCGCTAAAAAACGGATTTATCGCACAGGCGAAATTGGATTATCTATCTTCTAAAACAAAAAATCATGATGAAAACATCAAAGAATAATATA